>NZ_FMMP01000020.1 GCF_900095725.1 Cellulosilyticum sp. I15G10I2 | reverse complement strand
CATCTAAGAACGTACTTTAGTTTCTGTTCTGCCGAAAAATTACTTTTTTGTCCCATAAAAATATGCTCCTCCTTACAGTAAACAGTTTTATTATTTTTACTGTCTACTATAAGGGGAGCATATCAATACCCTAACCGGCTTATTCTTAATGATTTATAGTATCTATCTGGGTATTATCTTTTTTACTTATCACATTTAAAATGACACAAATAACCATTAAAATGATCGCAGCTACAATAGCGCTCATTCCAGCAAAAACGCCAAAAGCATCAGCCAATGCGCCCGTTATAATTGGCATGATAATCCCTCCGACCCCGCCTGCCATCAGTAATACACCCATAGCCATAGGATAAGCCTTAATTGTATCTCCAACCGTAGAAATAGTTATTGGGTAAATGCCTGCCATAGAAAAACCTAATCCCATTATCGCCAGCGTAATCACAGTTGTATTTTGTGTGCTTAGAAGCAATAGGTAAAAAGCTGCAGTGCCAAAGCTTGTTGATAAGAGTAGTACCTTCTTAGAAACTCTGTCTCCTATAAATACACAGGTCAATCTGCCAGCAAGAATTACGACCCATAATAAAGAAGCAAGCACCTGAGCATATGCAATTGTCATAATTCCTGAATCTACAAAATATTTAACGATCCATCCATTAATTGTTGCCTCTGCACATAAGTAAAAAAAGAAAATGCCTGCTGTAATCCAAAAATACTTATTTTTTAAAAATGCATAAGATATTTTAATATTGTCCTTCTTTTTTACAGATGGATCTATTCTCATTCTCGAAAATAGGAAAATTGAAAAAATACATAAAATAATAATAACTCCAGCCGCTATTTTCCAGCCTATATCTCCAGCTAAATAGGTACAAAGCATTACTAAAAACGGCGCCATTAAAGCACCCACAGCAAAAATACTATGTAAAAAATTAAGCGCCGCTGGGCTACTGTTTGATACCTCGTTGACAACACTATTGTTAAAATTCGAGATACTTCCCCTACTTAATCCTGTAAATAAAAAACCTAGAATCAATAATACTGGGTTACCTGTTAAAATCATAATTAAAAATCCCATAATAACAAAGCTGCACATAAACATAATTGATTTTTTTCTTCCTAAATAAAGCGGCAAGACCCCTGCAATAAAGCCTGCTATTAAATTACCTACTTGGTGTGATGAGATTAGTGCACCGCTTATTGTATTATTTAAGCCATATTCATTGCTGATTAAAGGCAGTAAAGAACCTAAACTCATACCGTATATACCATTTACTGCAAAGACAAAAAAGCAACAGTTTAAAATATATTTGTTGTGTTTATCAAGTTGTGTGTAAAATGATTGCTTCTCCATAAAAATAAAGCGCCTCCTGGTTTTGTAAAGATACTCAATGTTGTCTATTATATCATATTCTGCAATAATTACAACTAGGAGAAAGTGGGTCTTCTTTCTGAATAAATTTCTATTATTTTTTTATTTCTTTTACTCTTCCAACAATGCCGTTTTCTAACATAACCTTTATACCATGGTGGTGCTCTGATGAATTAGTAAGGATTCTCTGAACAACGCCTTCTGTAAGTTTACCGCTTCGTTGGTCCTGTTTTTGTACAACCATTACTGTTGCCCCTATTTTAATATTATTTCTTTTGGTTCCGTCCATTATTTTGTCCTTTCTATTTGATACTAAAGAAAAAATCCTGAGGATCTTTTATACTCAATAATTGTGTTAAGGTCGTGATTTCCTGATAAGTCCAATCCGTACTGCCATTTACTTTTCTGGTAAGTGTCTGTTTACTTATATTCAGTTTCTCCGCTAATTCACCAAAACTGATATGATGTTTTTCCATAAGCTTGCTTATTTTTTGCTGCATCTATCTAGTCTCCTTCTTCCATTTCCACAAAGTTACTCTAACTTTTCAAACCTTTTAAATGTCCTGCCCTCTTTTATAAGCTCTTCTTGCCACATACTTGCTGGCCTTACCCATATACCATACTCTCCATATAAGGCACGATAGACAACCATATCTTCTAATGTTTCACTATGCTTAGCCAGTGCAATTACCTCATATTCATTACCTTTAAAGTGCCGGTATCGCCCTAACTGAATTAAATCTTTCATATCAGCCTCCGCATTTTATTATTTATTATTGTTATAGTATAATTCGTTTTCGTTTAATCGATTCATCCTATCTCTTTATCATTCGCCCCTACTTGAGAGGCTATTTAATCATTTAGTTTTAACATGCCTTATTTTTCATAAAACGGTTGATTATTTCTGAACTAAAAAGCATTCCTAAGATATAGAATAAAGCAAAGTATGGAAGAATTTTTATCGTTGTACTTGCTGCAATCCAGCCAAGAAGCGGCGGTAAAAAAGTAATACCTATGTATGCAAATGCCATTTGGTATCCTATAATCGTCTGTGAATATGCTTTTCCAAATCGCGTTGGCGTTTCATGAATCATACAGGGAAAAACAGGCGCACATCCAAGTCCAATCATAATAAAACTAATAAGCGAAAAGATGTTTGGAAGTGGCAGCAATAATAAGAGCGCTCCCCCTAAAGTAATACTTTGTCCCATACGTATAAGTACTTTATTACTAAGCTTCATAGTGATAAAGCCTGTAATAAATCTCCCTAAAGTAATCCCTCCATAATACATAGACACCCAACGTGCAGCTGTTGCCGCGTCCAATCCCTTAACATTAACCAAGAAACTGCTTCCCCATAACCCCATTGAAGCCTCTATGCCACAATAAAAAAAGAAAGATGCCAGTGCAAATTTTACGCCTTTAATATGTATTGGATTTATTTCTTTTAAGCTATGATGCTCTAAATCATTTTTGGTTATTTGATTCCGTGTGCTAAGATCCTCTGATTGATTATTAACTGTATTTGCTGCCTTATCCCATAGTGGTAGGGTCATAAAAAGCAGTACCACTAATCCAAACTGAATCATAGCAACCGTAAAATAACCGCTTCTCCACGAATATCCTCTGCCAATGTACCAAGACATAATGATAGGTCCAAGTGTCGCTCCTACGCCCCAAAAACAATGGAGCCAGCTCATATGATGTGCTTTGTAGTGTAGTGCAACATAGTTATTAAGTCCAGAGTCTACAGCCCCTGCCCCTAGACCAAGCGGAATAGCTAAGATAAAAAACCAAAATAAAGCAGGTGAAATAGCAATGCCTAAAAGTGCACAAGCGGTCATTAAACAACTGATAAATGTTATCTTTCCTGTTCCAAAACGCTTAATAATACTGCCACTCATCAAACTCGAAATAATTGTTGCTCCTGATATGACCATAGAGATAAGGCCTGCTGCCCCTAGGGGGGCATTATACTGTATCTGCATGACTGGCCAAGCTGTTCCGAGCAAAGAGTCTGGCAGCCCCAAACTAATAAACGCCATATAAATAATGATCAAAAAAAATGTAGCCATATATACACTCCCCTAAATTAATTTTCTTGTTAACGCTATTTCTGGCTCTAATACTGCTAATGTTTGTTCAATTATTCCCCGTTGATAATCTGATGTAAAATTTTCCGAAAGAAAGATATCCGGAACTATATTTTGGGGAAGCTTGGTACTACACATTTGTATAATGGCCTTTACATGTGAATCACTCAAATAACTTCCACTTAATACAATATAATGAGGATTCAAAACACAGCTAAGCGTTACAACCACTTGAGCTATTGCTTCACACACTCTATCAAAGGAGCGATATAACTCTTGATTCCATTTGATTCCCAAAGGCAGCGCAGCAATCTCTCCTGCAAAATTCCCTTTTCCTTTATGCAATTGTCCATTTAAAAATATACCTGATCCCGGCGGATACTGATCCGGAAAATACAGATACGCCATTGTACACCCTGTAGCTATAGTTTTTCGTTTTGCAAAACCTACTACTGCTGCATTCACATCATTTTCCATAATGACTGTCATGTGATAGCGCTCACTAAAATGTGCAGCAATCGAAACGCCCATCAAAGCTTGATAATCAGATATAATAATTTTTCCATCCATTTCAACACTAGGTAGTCCAAATCCAATAGCTTTAATCGTCGGATACGTACTTATCAAGGGGCTGATAATGCGTTCAAAGCTTTCTAAATCAATACCTTCAACTTTTTCATCCACCTCATGCACACTTTTACCCAAAAGGCTGACTACCGCACAATGAATGCTAATATCTCCATTTACTTCATAAGGGAATATGATAAGTATTAGTGAAAAATAATCATTATATTTAAAATTTTGAGCTGGTCTCCCTCCGCTAGATGAAGATAATTCTGCTTCACAAACTTCATTTTCTTTTATCAATTGTTGTAAAACTGAACCAACAGTAACCAGGCTAAGTCCTGTTAACTCTGCAAGCTGTTGTTTTGTAGCTTGCCCCTTTTCTCTGAGCGTTTTCCGAATAAGATTTATATTTATTTCTTTAATAACAATGGAATTTCCGCCAATATGTTCCACAAATATGTCTCCTTACTTAAAAGCATCTTTACACGCTAAGCTTATTTATATAAAGCTAACTTAACACAAGACTTATTAAAAGTGTTTTAATAAGTCTTGTGTTAAATTTATCATCTCTTTCTTAAGCTGTCAAGATATAAATACGTCCTAACTAAAAGCACCCAGCTTATGCAGGGCGCTAAATAGTAACTCTTATCAACTGATTTCATTTGCTTTATTAAGCTTTTACGAGTATGGTACACACCTTAGTATCCTCTAAGGCTTCTACGCCATAATCTATATCTGCCTCCAGCGCCACTATTTCTCCGGTATGCACAATCGTTTCATTGTCTTTTTTATATAAGACTTTGAGACTTCCCTCAATCACCCAAAACAAAGTATCCATTTCGTAATACTCTTTATCAATACTTTCTCCTTTTGCAAAAGAAAAAAATCTGATTTCCGTGTGCTCACTATTAATAAGCGCTTTACTAGCTATTTTGCTGCCTGTATGCGTTACAATTTCATCTAAAGCTACAGGTACATAAGGCATAATGTTTTTAAGATATTTCATAACTAATCCTCCTTAACAACTACAAGAAGCATACTCATATTCTCCTTAGCTGTCACTTGATGAGGAATATTAGCTGGCATAACTACCACTTGCCCTTTGTAAGCTTCTATTGTATTTTCTCCTATTTTTACAGTTGCAATCCCTTCGTGGATATAAATGAGTGCATCCCCTTTAGCTGAATGAGGACCTACCCCTTCACCTTTTCCAAATGCTAAAGCTGTTACGCCCACGCCTTTCTTTTGAGCAAGTGTAACTGTTTCTATTTGCCCATCCTTTGCGCTGACTAAGCTGTCAAAATCTACATTTACTGCCTTCTGAATGTTTTTAATTAATTCTTGCATATGATTCATCTCCTCTAAAATGATATGTGTTCCAGCTTTAATTTGATAATGAATATCAATTTCTTTTATGTGACTATCTTATCATATTCTTTTAACTAGATCTGTATCCGTAGATACAAATCACTCTTTTATTTTGCATAAAAAAACGAACTTTATTAAGTCCGTTTTTTATACCTCTCAAACGTAATTTATTGAACTAACTGTACATACTGCTCAACTATTTTTAATTAGCCTGCAGAAGAGAATTTTTCAAATCATCCTCTGGTGTACTTATTGGTTTGATATCAAATGTATCTACTAAATACTGTAAAACATTGGGCGAAATAAATGCAGGTAAACTTGGCCCTAAATACATGCCTCTTATACCTAGAGATAACAAAGCTAATAAATCGGCAACTGCCTTTTGTTCATACCACGAAAGCACTATTGTAAGAGGTAATGCATTTACATTCGTGTCAAATGCATCAGCTAGAGCTGTAGCAATTCTAACTGCTGAGTAGGCATCATTACATTGACCAACATCTAGTAGTCTAGGTAATCCTGCTACTGTTCCAAAATCTAATTTGTTAAACCTATACTTCCCACAGGCAAGTGTAAGAATAACACAATCTTGAGGAACCTTTTCTGCAAATTCTGTATAGTAGTTTCTTCCAGGTTTTGCCCCATCGCAGCCACCTATTAAAAAGAAATGTCTTAACTTCCCTTCTTTTACAGCATTAACGATAGCTTCAGCATGGGACAAGGTTGCATTGTGTCCAAAGCCTACTAAAATCTTCTTTTCTTCCTCGTCTTCTTTAAAACCGCCGAGCTCTAGAGCTCTATTTATAATTTCACTAAAATCTTTCGTACCATCTTCATTTACTTTAATATTTTTAATGCCATCCCATCCTACAACATTAGTGGTAAATATTCTATCTTTATAACCTTCTCTTGGTCGCATCAAACAATTAGTTGTCATTAAAATACAACCTGGTATATTATCAAATTCTTTTTGTTGATTCTGCCAAGCAGACCCATAATTACCTACTAGATGTTTATATTTTTTTAGGGAAGGATAGCCATGGGCAGGGAGCATTTCTCCGTGGGTATATATGTTAATGCCTTTGCCTTCTGTTTGTTCAAGCAGCATTTCTAAATCTCTTAAATCATGGCCTGATATAATGATAAAAGGTCCCTTTTCTGTATTTACATTAACTTGTTGAGGAGATGGATGGCTGTATTTCGTAGTATTGGCTTCATCTAGAATTCTCATAACTTCCACGCTCATCTCGCCTGTTCTCATAGTCATACGAATCAGCTCTTCTACACTTAATGCATCATTTGTTGTAGCTTCTAATCCTAAAAAATAGAATTGGTCTACTTGATCGCTATAATAATTGATAAATCTCGCTTGATGACCATAGGCACTTATCCCCTTTAATCCATAGAGTATTGTTGATCTTAAGGAACGGACATCTTCGTCAAGATCCCTGTCATACATAATGCCTGCTACCACCGCGTCTTTTAACATCGCTTCTTTTGTTTCACTTAGATTATAGGCAGCGGCATCTGCATATTGCCCCTTTGGTGCACGTTCTCTTAATGTCTGTTTTATTTTTTGTGATTTTTTTAATAAGTGTACATGAACTTCAGCATCAAAGTTTACATTAGTTAATGTTGTAAATAATGAGTCCTCTACGAATGCTACAATTTCTTTATCTATCAGCTGCCCTTCCTCAATTAAAGGTTTTGCATAACAAGCTATGCCTTTTAGCTGATAAATTAATAAATCTTGTAAATTGGCTATTTCAGGTGTCTTTCCACAAACGCCGCTTTTAGTACAGCCCTTTCCTCCCATTGTTTGTTCACATTGATAACAAAACATTGCATTGTCCATTCTTAGTACTCCTTTTATTCTCTTTTAACTTATATTACCCAGCCCATTATTAAATATGTAATTTGACATATATATTTTTTTCATTATTCAACCTCAAAGTTTCACCTTATAGAGATATTTATGTCAAACTGTTTAAATAGGCGGGCATATTGATGCGTAAACACGGGTTGTTTTCTTAAATATAAAAGCCACCCAGGTAGGGTGGCAATAATTGCATTAATATATTCATCATGAGGTTAAGAAGTCTAGTATATTCCAACCAGCTGTTGTCTTGGACTTATAAAGTTCTGTATAGCCGCATCTTGAACAACTAATCGTAATAAACTTCTTGTTTTGCACATCAAATATTTTTGCAAAATTCCCTCCTGTTGCTTGAAATTGATCTGACTCATAATGTGTATTGCCACACTTTTGACATACATATTGTTTGCTTTCCATAACTTTGTTCCTCCTCATTCTAATAGATGGTGTAATGCTTAAATTCTATCAAATTTAACAAATAAGCTGCCTTGAAAATTAAGAATTCCTGTATCACCTTCTACTATATAACCTATTTGATGTGAAGGAATAGCCAGTTCCATTCGCTCCCCATTTTCAAGCTCAAAAGTAGCATAATAATAGGTGCTAGAAAGGGTATGCCCGTGCATATCGTTGTGTGATGTATGCCCACCTCGCACTTGTGTACGTTTAGCAACCACTTTAGCTCTAACTGGAATAATAGGTTTTCTCTTATCTTTTGCTATATTTACTATTCTGTAAATAATAGTTCCAAAAACAAAGATAAAACCTAATAATATGATAACGGGTACAATATTAAACATCATATCAAAAGCTCCAAATCCAACTTGACTCATTCTTAACCCTCCTCTTTTTCTATCTTTATGTTTTTATTATAACCTAAATTTATATATATGTTCAAAAATATTACTTAAGATATTTTCAAATGAAAATTTATTTCAAGTCAAAAAGGTTTAGAAGTGCAACTCACTTCTAAACCTCTGATGCTTCGCCCCCTATGCAAAACCCCTATATATATACTCTTCATTTTGTTCTATTATTTATAGCTTGAACTGTTATTTTCAGATCAACTATTTTAGGGTTTTGAGTCCATAATAAAATCTCTTTTTCTTCATTTGGCATCAGATCAAAATAATTGTCACTAAGTTTAATGCCATCTAAATCTCCAGCTATTTTTACGAACTTTGCAAAACAATCTGTTTTGATTTTTAATTTTATTTCCTGTTCTGATAGAACTTCTTTCCTTACATCTAAGGTACAAGGTGGAAGATTTAAATCTTTATAATCATAAAAGAATAATATATTTTGATCTACTTTACCTTCTAAGGATTTTACATACATAAATTCAAAATTTGCATAGGTTACGTTTATTCTATTTTTAAAAAAAACCTTTATTTTAAGAGATTGTTTGGGCTTAACATATACTGGTACTTCTTCGTAGTATTCATTGTGTCCAAAAAAATCTTGAAGTCCAACTATCAATGTATCTTCATAGATTTCACAAGTATCATTTGAAACCCATAGCGAGAAATAATCTAACGTTTCTTCTTTAAAAGAAATAATTATAGGTTTATAAACACGTTTTGTATAATAATAACCAGCTTTAGGACGTCCAAAAAAATCAGCGATACTCCAGCTCATAGTCGGCCAACAATCATTAAGCTGCCATATAATAGAACCTCCACATTCTGGCCACCTTCTTCTATAGTGCTCTATACCATATTTTAATCCTTCTGCCTGAGCCATCATAGAAAAATCAATATATTCCTCAAGATTATGCGGAAGCCCTGTATAACCTTCCATTAATAACTTTCCACGATCTGGCCGCTTGTCTTTATTACGATATTTCATTTCAAAACTGTCAAAATATAAATCTTCTTTTGGAATACACGCTTCTAACGTTTCCATAACCGGTAAAGCATGCATTCCAAACTCTGATGCAAACTTGCACATATCTTCTGCAAATCTTTTAAAGGATATACCATGAGGCGAATTATCTACCAGTACAGGCTCTCCATATTTTCTTGGATAGATCTGCCCTGCCCAAACTTGCCAATTGTGCTTATCACCCTGTTCATCACTATTGGGGTCATTACCCCCAAAAGGTGAACTTGGCCAATAAAGCCTGCTTGGGTCTAACTCTTGTAATATTTCTGGCATTAAATCATGATAGATTTTTTCTCCATATAGTCTTAAATCTACTAACTGAGGTAACTTTTGCCCATGAAGCCACTGAATTTCATTATTTCCGCACCATATAGCGAGTGAGGGGTGATTTCTAAGTGCTTTTACAATATAACGTATTTCGGCTTTAACATTGCTCATGAATTCAAAGTCAAAGTCTGGGTAGGAAGAACAAGTAAACATAAAATCCTGCCAAATGAGTATCCCTGATGCATCACATGTCTCATAAAAAATCTCTTTTTCATAAATGCCACCGCCCCAGATCCTCAGCATATTCATATTACCTTCTTTAGCTAATTGAATCCAGTCCACATATGTCTTTTTATCTATTGTTCCAATTAAACTATGGGCGGGTACCCAATTAGCGCCCTTTACAAAAACACCTACACCATTTAATACAAACATAAAGCGTGAATTCCCAGCTTCATCTTTTTGTTGAATTTCTAATTGGCGAATACCTACTTTTTGAACTTTAGTATCAATCAATCGATCTTCTTCGAATAATTCTATTCTAAGATCATATAAAAAAGGTTCTCCTAAATCATGGGTCCACCAGAGTTTAGGATGATTAACCTCAAAGGTCATATGTATAGGGTTGTTTTCATCAACCTTTATTTCTTGGCTGTAGACTGATTTTTCTTCTTCCATCATATCTATTTTAACCTTCAAACGCTTATTTGAGGCTTGTTTTAACCCAATATCTAAACTCACCTCTGCTCTGTCACAGCTTAAATGAGTTGTTGTAAAATAGCTATAATCTATACTTACTTTCTTATGACATTGTAATTCTACTTCTTTCCAGATTCCTGCCGTTAATAATCTAGGCCCCCAATCCCATCTGAAATTCATTTGTGCTTTTCTGGCCCACACACGATTTCTGCTATAAGAAAACCACATTTTGCTGTAATCTTTTCGCTCCGTGACAGTTATTACTGAGTCAAAACTAATAAGCACCTCGTTTATACCATACTGAATAAAAGGTGTAATATCTACTTTAAAAGGAATAAACATATTGCTATGTATGCCAAGCTTCTGTCCATTTAGGTATACTGTAGCAAACGTATCTAGACCTTGAAAAACAAGCTCTATCACTTCATCATTTTGAATTTCTTCGTTAAAAGCAAACCGAGTTCTATAAACCCATATCTTATCTTCAACCCACCTGCATTTTTCTGCATTGGTTGAGTAAAAAGGATCTTCAATAATCCCCTGCTGCATTAATGCAGAATGCACATCTCCGGGAACTTTCACAGGGATCCACATAGAGTCTTCCATATCAAAATCTTTTAACTTTAGCTCTGAAATATTGTCTTTATCATATCCTTTTAGCTGCCAGCCACTGGTTAAGCTTGTTTTTTTCATTTCTCTCCCCCCTAAGTTAATCCGCCTCAGTATCTATACTGTTAGTTTCAATGACTTTTTGATACCAATAAGCGCTGTCTTTCCATATCCTGTCTTTAGAATCGTAATCAATATAGATAAGTCCAAAACGCTTGCCATATCCAAATGCCCATTCAAAATTATCCATCAGGGACCATACATAATAGGCTTCCAGCCTCACCCCTTGTTGTATAGCCTTATAAGCTTCCTTAAAATGCTCTTTTAAAAACTTAATACGATATGAATCATTTACGCTTAGCTCTTCTGATAACACATCTTGAAATGCCGCACCATTTTCAGTTATATAAATAAGAGGGTAATCATAATTTTTACTAAGATCCAATAAAAGATCATATAAACCTTCGGCATATATTTCCCAGTTCATTGCTGTATATTCTGAGTCTGATGGTTTCACCTCTATAAAGTTTAAAGGATCTTTTCCCCCACCCTGTTTTATAATTTTTCTAAAATAATAATTAACACCTAGAAAGTCACATCTGTTTTTAGATAGAATTTCTAAATCTTCATCAGATACTATAGGCGCACCAAAAGTTTCTTTAAAATAATCCCATATATCTTTAGGATATTCCCCTTTTAATACTGGGTCTAAAAACCAACGATTGTGATAACCATCTACAAAAAGTGCTGCCTGTTGGTCTTCTTGAGAGCATGAAGCTGCTTTAATAGGATATAAATTTAAGGTAATACCAATTTGCCCATCTTGCCCCATATGTCTATAGGCCTCTACCGTTTTGGCATGAGATAGTATTAAATGATGGGTGACTTGTATTGCGGTTCTTATATCTTTTTTACCTGGAGCGTGTCT
Organism: Cellulosilyticum sp. I15G10I2; assembly: GCF_900095725.1. Taxonomy (NCBI): domain Bacteria; kingdom Bacillati; phylum Bacillota; class Clostridia; order Lachnospirales; family Cellulosilyticaceae; genus Cellulosilyticum; species Cellulosilyticum sp. I15G10I2. The sequence goes on along the minus strand of NZ_FMMP01000020.1, from coordinate 75,024 downwards.
GCCAACATAATGACCGGCATACGCAACTACCCATGGTTCGTTATGGGTAATCCATTTTTTTACCCTGTCTCCAAATAGTTTAAACATGAGTGAAGCGTATTCCACAAAATCATCTACGACTTGGAGATTTGCCCATCCGCCATAAGCATCCTGCAGTGCTTGAGGTAGATCCCAATGATACAAAGTTATAATAGGCTCAATACCATTTTCTATAAGCCCATCAATTAACCGATTATAGAAGTCAACCCCTTTTTGATTAATATCCCCTTTCCCCTGCGGCAATACTCTTGCCCACGCAATAGAAAAACGATAACTTTTAATCCCTATCGTTTTCATGATTTTAAGATCTTCTTTAAATCTATGATAATGATCACATCCTACATCGCCATGGTCACCACTATCAATCTTCCCTGGAATATGACTAAAAGTATCCCAGATTGATGGACCTTTGCCCTCTTCAAAGGCACTACCTTCAATCTGATAGGCAGCTGTTGCTGTACCCCAAATAAATGTTTTCGGAAATTTATAATGCATAACGTACCTCCTTTATTTTTACCCTTTAACAGCACCTGCTGTCATACCATTAATAATTTGCTCTTGTAAGATGAGATAAATAATAATAATAGGAATAGAAGTAATCATCATAGCTGCCATAAGCTCTGCATAGTTACTGGAATATGCCCCAATAAAGTTATATAATCCTAAAGGCAGCGTTTTTTTGCTGTCTGAGGATATAAAAACAAGTGCAAAAGAAAATTCTTTCCAATTGTTTAAGAAATTCAAAATAATAACTGTAGCTAGTGCCGGACGCGACATAGGCAGTATAATATTAGTAAATAGTTTTGACATGCTGCAGTGATCCATAATGGCCGCTTCGATAATAGAGTCAGGAAATGCACGAATAAAACTTTCTAGAATAAATATTGTCAGTGGCAGCCCAAAAGCCGTATAAGCTAATATCAAAGAGAATGGACTATCTAATAACCGAAGTGTCCTCATCTGAATAAACAAAGGAACTAGTACAGACTGCATGGGTATAAGCATTCCCACAATAAATAATGAATAAATATATTTTCTCAACCTAAATTCAAATTTTGCAAGAATAAAAGCAGCAAGTGCCCCAATGACAATGGTAAGTAGTATTGATATTACCGCTACAAAAATACTATTAAAGAAATATACATTCATTTTTGCAGTTTTCCAAGCATTGATATAATTCTCAAAATGCAGTGCTTTGGGCAGACTAAAGGTATTTAGCGTAATCTCTGCATTTGTTTTTAAAGAGGTATAGGCCATCCATATTAGGGGATATAGTGTCGTCATCGAAGCTAAAGACAAGATAATGAATAATAGTACTCTGTTTATTTTTTGTATGTAATTATATTTTCTTATCATTTTTTCCTCCTATACGGTTTCTGATTGACTCATCAGCTTACGGCTTATGATAATAAAGCTAAAACTAATGATAAAAATAACCAATGAGACAGCGCTGCCATAGCCATACTTATAAACCTCGAAAGTTTTATTATACATATAAGTTGCCATAAGCTCGGTAGCATGAGCTGGCCCTCCTTTTGTCATAACAAAAACCAAGTCAAAAGTACGCATACTCCCAGCAATACAAAGCACTACTGCTGCCATAATAGAATCCCAAATCATAGGAACTGTAATATTAACGAGTTTACACCACTCATTTGCTCCATCAACATTGGCAGCTTCAAAAATTTCCGAAGGAATATTTTGCAAAGCAGCCAAAAAAATAATCATATACAACCCAAAAAACTGCCAGACAATAACAAAACATATGGTATAAATAGCAATGTTGGGATCTCCCAACCAATCCATAGCGATTTGATCTAGTCCTATTTTGTTTAGTACCCCATTAAGAATACCTACTTGTGAGTTTAAAATAGTAGACCACAACAAACCCACAACAACAGTAGATAAAATCATAGGCATAAAAAAAACGGTTCTAAAGAAGCTTGAACTTTTAAGCTTCTTATTTAAAATAATTGCAATAATAAGACCTAAAGGGATTTGCCCAAAAACGGATGCTATAACAACAATAATATTGTTTTTGAAAGAATGCCAAAAAATCCTATCTGTTAATATTTCTTTAAAATTTTTAAGGCCTATATACTGAGGGTCACTTAATCCATTCCAACTATAAAAACCATAGAAAAAAGATCTTATAATAGGCAGGATGACAAAAACAATAAAAATAAGCAACGCTGGTAATAAGCCTAAAATAATCGTTTTCTTGTTTTTAAATAATATATCCATTGCTTTCACTCCTTAAAAAGTAAAAAGAGGATACTATAAATTATAGTTTATTATCCTCTTTTCAAAAATCTATTCTAGTGCTTTTTGTAAATCATTTGCCAATTGTTCTGGTTGTACGGCACCCAGCATAACAGCTTGCAGTCCATTATTCACAATATCTGTAAGTTCCGAATTTAAAGCTGAGTCATATACCGTTACCATAGGATATTTTTGAATAAGTGATACCATTTTTTTGTAAGCAGGATCTAAATCCATTTCACTAATATTAACTGTTACAGATGATACCGGTATATTAGACGCCGCATACATTTTTTGTGCATCATCATCTGTTAAAAACTGAATCAGTTTCTTGATAGCTGCTTCTTGTTCTGGTGTTACTTTGGCACTTATAGCAATGCCTGTGCTACTAACACCAGACATCGTACTCGGATCCCCTTTTCCATCTTCAAGCTTTGGAAGAATAGTAAGCTCTACATTTTCTTTGATATCATCTGGTGCATTTTTGATCATTTCTGGTAAGATCCAAGACCCACCGATCATCATAGCTGCCTCACCTTTATAAAAATAGCTGCGCATCTGCACTTCATCAATACTATTGTAATCCTTGTTAAACGCTCCAATATCTACAAGTTCTTTCATCTTATGTAGTGCTTCGATAAACTCTTGATCTGTGAATTTACTTCCTGATCGCCCTAAAACACTCTCCAGCCATTCGCTACCAGTTTGTCTATTCGCTAAATTGCTAAAAATAGTTGATTGTACAGGCCATTTTGCTTTATTACCTAGAGCAATAGGAATAATCCCTTTTTCATTAAAAACACCAATAACTTCCTTTAACTCTTCATATGTTTCGGGTGCCTTTAATCCATACTGATCAAAAAGCGCTTTGTTATAGAATAAAATGGAGGTAATTGAAATACCGAGCCCCGCCGAATATGTTTTTCCATTAAATGTGAATTCATCAAGTGCCTTACTTGTAAAAGAATTTTTCCATTCTGGATTTTCCTCTAAATAAGATGAGATATCTTTGATTAAAGAGGAGTCCACAAATTCTTTTGTCATAGCATTAGGCCATATAAGAAATGCATCCGGTAATTGTCCTGCAGCTGCTTCTGTTTTAAGTTTCGTTTGATATTGATCTCTAGGTATCTTTTGTTCGTCAATGATATATTCTGGATGAAGCTCTCTAAACTGTTCCATACGCTTTGCCATAAAATCTGCTCTTTGATCTTCCCCTACAAAAGAATGCCATAATGTAAATTTAACTGTCTGATCTTGTTCTATCGCCACCTCATTATTTACCTCTTTATTAGAATTTACTTGCTGGCCACAGCCAACTGAAGTACCAACCAAACCTAGTATAAGTAATAAATTTACTATTTTCTTAAACATCAATATCCTCCTCATAATCTGTTTTCTGAGAGCGCTCTTCTATGGTTAATTATAGCAATACTCCTTTTTAATTAAAATCTTTAATTCTTCGAAATTATCTATTATTCTTCGAATTTAATACATCTCTACTAATTTATAGGTTATATTTGCTTACTTTATTTTCTCAACAACTCTAGCTATTGTATAAGTAGTATGTTTTATTATTCTTTTTTTGAATTTTTATAGTTATTTACACAACCACCTCAATAACCTTAACACGAAAGCGTGCCAAACGAACTTTTCTATTTTTAAAATAAAAACCATAAATACCGTTAAGATATTCATGGTCTACTCAGAACACTATTTATTCAGCTATTGCGATAACTCACAATACTTAGTTGGAGATATCCCTACACTTTTCTTAAAAACACTGCTGAAATATTTATAATCTTTATAGCCTACCTTATAAGCTACTTCATAAATCTTATATTCCTTTTCAAGTAGATAATGCTTGGCCGCTTCAATACGCAATTTATTGAGGTAATCTGTAAAACTTTCCCCTTTTGTTTTTTTGAAAACGTGACTAAAATAGTTGGCGCTTAACGCAACAATCTCCGCTATATTATCTACAGTTAAATCCTCATGATAATGGGATTCCATATAGTCCATCGCTTTTTTTATAAGGGCCCTGTGTCCGCCTCCTTCTCCTTTTTGATCTTGGATCCATTCACATATGACTTTGGTTAGATGGTACAGCCACTGCGTCAATTCATGCTTTAAGTTAAGCTGAATAAGCATAGTCTCCCTGTTATGATATAGTTCTAGATGGGCATCCCTCAGCTGATAGCCATCCAAATACAGGAGCTTTTCTACGTTTGTAAGTATATGTATGATAAGTTTTTTATAGTTCTTTAAAGTCATATTGCTTTCATCTAAGCGATTGATAACAGGCGTTAAATTTAAAACGGCCTCTGAAGTTAATCCCATACGCACAGCATTAAAATAGGGCTCTAGCATATGCTCTAGCTCTTGATAATGTCTTAGATGCAGCAATTCTCCAAACAACTCTTGTTCAAGGGCATGTTTAACACTCATAATAACTTTCTCTAATTCTTCGACAACAATAGGTTTAATAAGATAATCTACGGCGCCATATTTAACAGCTTGTTGTGCATAAGAAAATTCATCGTAGCCGCTTAATATAATAACCTTTGTTTGGGGCATATCGTCTTTTAATGTTTGTAGTAGCTCGATTCCATTCATTTTCGGCATTCTAATATCTGTAAGTACAATCTGCGGCCTTACCTCTCGGCATATTTCAAGTGCTTGCAAGCCATCTCTTGCAACACCAACAACTTCAATATGATAGGCTTCCCAGTTGATAGTTAATGCCAAGCCATCTCTTATCATTTTCTCATCATCTACAATTACTAATTTAATCACTGCTACCCTCCCCTTTTGAATAGGCCTTTGGAACACTTATCTTAACTTTTGTTCCAACGTTAACTTCGCTGCTAATAACGAGTCCATAAACATTTCCAAAATATAACTGGATTCTTTCATGAACATTTTTAATGCCATATCCCATTTCTGAATCCTGTTCTCCCTTAAAGATGGCATCAATTTTCTCTCTTGTCATCCCTATCCCATTATCTATAACTTCTAAGATAATATCTTCTCCTTTTTCATAACCTAAAATTTGAACATATCCATATTCATCAAGATGGGCAATACCATGTATAAGTGCATTTTCTACAAGTGGCTGTAAAATAAGCTTAATAATTTTGTATTCCAAAATATCAGGACTCACATCAATTTTAAAGTCTGGTACCACCTCATATCTTAATGCCTGAATTTCTAAATAACTTTTTAAATGTTCTATTTCTTTTCTTATCGTTGTCATTTCGTTACCTTTATTGAGTCCCAGTCTAAAAACATTCGATAGTGCACTAATAATTTCCCCTGTCTTACTCGCTTTTTCCATCCTAGATGTCCAATAGGCAACATCTAATGTATTATATAAAAAATGAGGATTGATCTGCATCTGCAAAGCCTGCAGCTCTGCTTCTTTCTTTTTAAGCTTTGTATCGTATACTTCTTCAACAAGGGCTTTTATGCGTCTAACCATATGATGAAAGCTTTGATAGAGCTGTCCAATTTCATCATCTCTGAAAAACTTTGTATCTACATTTAGGTTCCCCTCTTCAACTTGCTTCATTAGTTCTTTAAGCGTGCTTATTGGATTTGAAATTTTAGAGGATATCACATAGAATGTTAGAAAAGCCGTTAAAATTCCTGCTAAAGTTACGATGATCGTAAGATTACGGGCCGTATTTACTTTGCCTATTAATTCATCAAAAGGCACTTGTCCAATAAAAATAAAGTGCTGAGACACATGATAAGTAATCAGCATATTGCGGCCATCCACATTTTTTCTATAATACCCCCCTTTACTTTCTAATATAGGTTGGTAATAATCCTTCTCACTAATATTTTGTCCTAATTGATCTTTTTGAGAGTGAGATAAGATACGTCCTTCTTTATCAGTTATAAATATAAACCCTGTTTTGCCGAGTTCGATGTCTTTATAAATAGCATTCATATTTTTTTCGCTGACATCAATTCTAATCATTCCCAGACTCTTTGACAACTGATTGATATCATTAATTCTTCTAAAAAAAGAAATAATATACTGATTGCCTAGGGTTTGATAAAAACGCTTATAAGTTGGAGAAATGATATAGTTTCCATTCTTTGGTAAATCATTTTTTGTTATATTCATCTTATGCGTCTCAAGGTTAATTGAAGAACCTGCTGTTTCAAAAATTCTGCCGTTATCACCATATATATTAATTGAAGCAATATAAGACTTAGAGTTCGTTAAATTTGCAAACTGTTCATTCATCTGAATAAGGGCTTCTGTTGCTTCATAATCTTGAGAGGGGTTAAGTTTTAAAAGATATCTAACTTCACGATTTGCAAGGGTATATTTTGACATGTCATTAATATCGCCCACCAGACCTAAGAAATTTTTATCAATTTGCTTTAAAGTATGTAATGTTGCTTCACTCACTTGCGACTGAATGACACTTTTAATCCACCAAAAAGAAATACCTTCTACTATAATCAGTATTAAGATAACAACCACAAAAAAATAAACTATAAGCTTTGCTTTTAATTTTTTTATAATTCTCATTATTTTGCTTCCTATCTTATATATTTTTATATTTTAAGTATTATCATTAAATAGAGATGTTGTCAATATGTCTATCTTCTCTGCAGAATTCTAAACCCTTGTCATCACAATGCACAAATCATCACATCTTCACAACCCAAATAAGCCAGTAGAAAGTTAATAATCTATCCGCTCTAATAGATTACTAACTTTCTACTGGCTTTATCATCTTTATAAACTAATTTCTTTGAAGAATAGCTAAAAATGCTGGGCCTCTGCCAGTGGGAACAGTGGATAAAATTTTGTCTCTTTTTGTATCTATTATTGATACACTGCTATTTGCAAAATTGGATATGACTACCAATTCACCGCATTTACTCGCTGCTGCTCCATAGGGTTCTTCACGCACAGCTATTTTTGTTATTTCACTATGGGTAAAAACATCTATAACAGATACATTATTATCCCCTCGATTTGCAACATATAACTTCCTTCCACAGTCACTGAATGCAATACCTACCGGAGCATCACCTGTTGCAATATGAGTTGCCGCTTCTGCCAGATTGCTATTTACGGGTGTTATACTGTTATCAAGTTCATTAGTGATAAATACCTGCGCGTTTGTTGGCGATATTTTAACATCTTCTGCGCCGTCTCCGGTATCAATAACCTTTATTACCAAATTTATTTTAAGGTCAATTACAGCAACCTTTCCCTTATCATGCAAGGATACAAAGGCAAGGCTGCCGTCTTTTGTAATATCAATCTGAAATCCTGTGGCTGGTATAGGTATCCCCGTTATAACCTCCATATTTTTTGTACTTAACACGTATATAAAAGGCTCGCCATAATGAACTACATAAATAAACTTTCCATCCTTTGTCACCTTCACCCCAGCAGGGTTTATTCCAACCCTCACTGTATTTACTACTTGATTAAAAATAAGATTAATTACTGAAACCGTATTATCAAAAAAACTCGTTACATAAGCGTATTTACTATCTTGGCTGATGTCAATAGATAAAGCACCATTCCCTACTTTAATTTCAGTTAATTTTGCCGCGTCAATAATATCAATAACCGAGACAGTGGCACCTATATAATCACATACATAAGCCAGTGGATGACCCAGCTCTCTCGCTTTATCAACAATTCTACGTACATCTTTAAAAAACATGCTTTCATTTTTCTGATGCTGCTCTTTAAGCTTTAAATATTCCTCTCTGTTTGCTATATCTAGAGGCCCTTTAATCCTATTAATTAAATTAATAGTGCTCATACACTCTCACCTCCTCAAAAAAAGTTTGCCGCGCACAGATTTTATTAACATCATATGCCCATTTGTCCTTCTATGCGACACAATAATTGTTCTTTTTTAAGTTCTTCATTGTATGTTAACATCTGTTATCTTCAGTCATTTTTAAGTAATATGCTTTTTTATATTGTTTCTCGATATTATAGCCTATTAAAAAAAGTTTACTATTACCCAGTAAATAAGGCTCAAACTAAAAAAGCAGCTTGCTGGCCGATAAAAACCTGCAAACTGCTTTTTTAGAAATATTTTTAAGTGACATTTTTAGCTTAATTATACTCGGGCCACTTCATAACGTTTATTAACTTGATCCCAGTCAAGCACTTCCCAAAAAGCTTTGATATAATCAGCTCTAAGATTTTTGTACTTAAGGTAATAAGCATGCTCCCACACATCAATGCCGAGAATAGGGGTGAGTAAACCATCCTTCATCAAAGGGTTGTCCTGATTAGCAGTTGAACTGATTTGAAGCTTACCTGCCTTATCAGTGGATAACCACGCCCACCCTGATCCAAATTGAGAGATAGCTGCCGCCGAGAGCTTATCTTTTAAGTTTTCAACACTCCCAAAGCTTTCAATAATTTGATTTTTGAGTTCTCCTTCAGGCTCTTTACTGCCACTTGGGGACAGGATACTAAAATACAGGTTGTGATTATAAAATCCGCCGCCGTTATTACGTAGCGCCATATGAAGACCCGGGTCAGTAATGTTGCCAACATTGCTGAGAAGCTCCTCAATAGTTTTCCCAGACAATTCAGGTGACTTTTCAACAGCAGCATTAAGATTGTTAGTATATGCTGCATGGTGCTTAGCATAATGTGTCTGCATAGTCAGTTCATCGATATAAGGTTCGAGTGTATTAAAATCATAAGCTAGTTCTATTTGTTTAAACATAATATATACCTCCTTTATGTTTTATCATTACTTGTTGTATTGTTAATAACATTTTATTTTTTTGATGGCAAACTCTAAAAATATAGTTCACACATTAAGTTCCTATTGGCCTAATAGATAGGTGGCATTACTGAGATAATATCTAATCCCTTCTATACCCAAGTGATTTACTAGGTAATAACAGTATAGCACTTTTCGATTTTGAAAACAAGTATCAATTGATAATTATTTGTTATAAATTTTAAATTTTTCATTCCCTTATCATATGCATGAAAAAACACCTTACTTTAAATTAAATTTAGAGTAAAGTGTTTTTATTTGTATTTAACAGAATTTCTATTAAAACTTATTAGTCTTGATATCCAGATAATTGTTGTTGTGCAGAGTTAAGTGATTCTATTGCTTGTTGAATCTTATTTTTGTTATCTGGTTTTTCTGCTGAACTAAGGGCTTGTTGCAATGTACTAACAGTATTTTGTACTGAAGACATACTTTGATCAACGTATTGTTTAGCTTTTCCTGGCATCTGTTACACCTCCTTTAAAAACATTTTCCAACATAGTATTCTCACAAATTAATATCCTATGCATCATAATTATTATCCTCTTAGAATTTAAACTTTATTCTTGTTAAAACTTAAAGTGCCTCTAGTACTTCTAGATTTTATAATACTATTAAATAAAAGAACCTACTTAATTCCATACGTAGTATGGTAAATAAGTAAGTTCTTATTAGATATAAAACCATTTTCTTAGCTTATAAAATTTTCTTTATATGAAAATTTTATAAGCCTTAGTACTCTGTTGGCTCATCTCCAGCTAAAACTGCATCTTTAGCCTCAGTAGTTTGAATGCTTTGGTTACTTTGATTATTCATCTTTGTTTCCTCCTACATTCAGTTTGGTTTTACATTCATATTATGTGTAAAATGTGTGTTCTTATACATTTTTTATGTTGCCAAATTTGTCCACGTTTTATACCATTTTTATGAAATTCTATATTTTTTTAAATTATTCTTTACTTTTTCATATTATATGTTATAATACAGTTAAGGAAGCAGACAACACAACTTCCCCACATTCCCTATTCACTTATTACAGTTTTATCAAGTATTTGGTATTCAGTAGTTTGTCATGAAGTTGGGTTTTTTTTATACCAAAAATTAGTTTAAAGTATGTTGCGTTAGGTTTTTGCGTTGGGTTTATGCGTCGGATTTATGCGTTAGGTTAAACTATTTTTTCAAGACCATTAATATTAAAAATTTAAATGTTTGTAAGTTTCGTTTATTACTATTTTTGTTAGGTATGAAAGCGTTAGGTTTACAATTGAAAGGAATGAATAAGTAATTAATTTATGTGTAGTGTTAAATTGAATAGGGCATGGTAAGTAGCCGATCTGTTTATTAATTTATATAAGCAATCGGCTACTTATTTTTGCTTTCCCCCTACATAGGGACTTACCCTCTTTCAGCCTTGTAATCTTTCAGTAAGCATTGTATTTCTATTCTTGACATCGTTGTTTTTTATGGCTGCATAAATTGCATTTCTATTGCCAACTAAAACGACTGCTCTTTTAGCTCTTGTTATTCCTGTATAGATAAGGTTGCGCTGTAACATAACATAGTGACTAAAAGTAATAGGCATCACCACAATAGGATATTCACTCCCCTGTGCTTTGTGAATAGTCGTTGCGTAGGCAAGAACTATCTCATCAAGTTCCAACACCTCATAGTCTATCTCCCGCTCATCAAAAGTTATTTTTAATATTTTTTCCTCCAGATCAATAGCAGATATAACCCCTATATCTCCGTTAAAAACTTCCTTATCATAATTATTACGTATTTGCATGACTTTATCATAAAGCCTATACTCAGTTGCCCCACGTTTTAAACAAAGTGTGTTTTTATTAAGTGCTGACTGCAAAACTGTATTAAGATTAGCGGCACCCGTTTCTGACCTTTGCATCGGTGTAAGGATTTGAATATCTTTGATTGGATTTACTTTGTAATAGTTAGGTAAACGTTTTGTACACAGATTAACAATTGTATCTATAATGTCTTCATTATTTTCTTGTTCAATAAAGAAGAAGTTACTATTTGAACCCCCTTTAAGGTCAGGATTTTCTCCTTTATTGATCTTATGAGCATTAGTGATAATCTTACTTCCCATAGCCTGTCGAAAAATACGTTCTAGTTTAATTGTAGGCACTACACCTGATGCAATAATATCTCTCAGTACATTGCCAGCACCTATCGAAGGCAGCTGATCAATATCTCCTACTATTACAATAATCATGTGTTCTGGGATAGCTTTAAGCAGATTATACATAAGGATAATATCGATCATAGAAGCTTCATCAATAATAAGCACGTCACCTTCCAGAGGATTATCTTCATTTTTCTCATAGCCTTCAGGCGGTTTGCATTCTAACAAACGATGAACTGTCTTAGCTTCCATCCCAGTAGCTTCACTCATTCTTTTAGCAGCTCTCCCAGTAGGCGCAGTTAAAAGAACCTTCATTTCAGAGTGTTTAAATAAACTGATAATGCCATGGGTTGTTGTCGTTTTCCCCGTACCTGGTCCACCTGTTAGCACCATAACTTTAGAAGTCTCAGCTTGCCTAATGGCCTCTCGCTGTATTGCATCATAAGTGATGTTATCTTCTTTTTCCAATAACGCTATAACCTCACTGCTGTTTTTTACTTTTTTATGCGTATTGCCTTGCATAATTTGTTTTAATCGTCTTGCAACCCCACTTTCACTATAATAAAATGGCGGTAAGTAGACTCTATCAGGTTCCTCTTTTATAAGTTCTTTCTTCCCTATGAGATAATCAATACTCATCACAATCTTTGCTTCTTCAATTTCAAGTATTTCCACACACTTAGTCACTAATTGTTCCGTTGTGGCATAGCAGTGTCCTTCTTCTGAAAGCTGACTGAGTGTAAAAAAAAGTCCTGCTCTGCATCTTTTAAAAGAATTCATATCAATTCCTAATTTAGCTGCTAAGCCATCAGCTGTTTTAAAACCTATGCCATAAACATCATCAGCTAGTTTATATGGGTTTTCTTTAATCACTTCAATACTCTTATTACCATAGACCTTATAAATACGACTTCCAAAAGCAGTAGAAATCCCATAAGACTGCAAAAAGATCATAACATTTTTAATCTCTTTTTGATCTTTCCAAGCTTTTTTTATCATTTCTACACGCTTTTTACCAATGCCAGATACCTCTATGATTCTATCTGGTGCTTCCTCTATGATCTCTAAGGTCTCTTCCTTAAATAGGTTAACAATCTTCTTTGCATAAATAGGGCCAATACCCTTAATAAGTCCACTGCTCAAATATTTTTCTATACCATAAATACTTGCTGGAAGTGATTCTTCCCATTCTTTGGCATCAAATTGCCTGCCATATTTAGGATTGCTTGCCCAAAAACCTTTTAAGGTAATAACTGCACCAACATTCACCGTTGCCATACTTCCCACAACAGTAATAAGATCCATATAACCTTTAGCCTTCACTTTTATAACACTATATCCTGTTTCTTCATTTGCATAGGTTATGCGCTCAACTACGCCACGTAAGCTTTCCATTGTACTCGTTCCTTTTATAGAGTGATATATATGGATAGTATATCATGATTAATACTTTTTATCATCGTTATCCCTCACGCTTTAAGAATTTGTATTTTTATGAATGCTGAAATGACTACCCTATTTCTAAACTCTTATTTCTATCTTTGCCATATAAAAAAGGTTCTGATACATAGGTGTTAAACCACTGGATAATAGGTCCCATAAAAAATGCAGTCATAAGGGTACCCACTCCAACTTTAGCCTGGAATATACAGCCAATTATCACACACAGTACATCCGTACTGATACGGCATAGTCGAAAAGGTATCTTAGTTTTATCTGTTAATATTAATGCCGCTGCATCATAGGCAGATACACCCAGGTTAGCTGTAAAATATAATGATGATGCAAAACACAATAAAATTAAGTCTGCAGCTAAAATCCCTATACGAATCCATAAAGAGTCATCTACAATCATCGTTTGTAGCGCTTGTAGTGTAAAATCTGCAATATAGCCTATCCCAACCAAATTAAATAGTGTTGCAATCCCTATATAATGTCTATCAAGTATAACTACGCCCAAAAGCAAAATGCCTGTAACAATAATAAAAGCATTACCATAACTCAGCCGCGTTAAATTTCCTATACCTGTCACCAAAATTGTAAACGGATCTGTTCCTAATGCAGCAAATCTGAATACGCCAACACAAATACCCGTTATTAGTACTCCCATAAAAGCCATAGTGACACGCTTCATCATTCTTCTTTTCTCCTCTTCTATCTCAACATGTCTATAAATCAAATATGATTATATTGCATCTAATTATAGAGAAACAACATATAAACTTGAGTTATTCATTACTATAATGTTGTTTCTCAGAATGATTTCACATTAAATAACATCGTGAATAAGTTAAACTTTATAATGTGAAATCTATACATTTAGCAATTACATTACTTTAACCCTTTTATTTTTTCCACAAAAGTATCAATCTCCACTTTTCCCTCCAACACGCCTATTTCTACCTCAAATATCATCTTGTCAAAAGGGGCTAAGGTCTTTAGTGTGCCATTGTTTCTTTCTACATCTCTTCCTTCTAAATAATGATTGCCTGGCTCAAGGCCAAGTGCATAATCTCCCGAAGCCATAGACTTCCATTCCACAAGGATAGGGAGCTGCTCTACATTATACTTTACATAGACACCTAAATCTAGTCTGTCATTAATAAGTGCAGCATAGGTATTACAGGTGTCATCAGCTACACTTTCTATATAAAATACATGCTCACTAAACTGATCAATAGGCCCACTTATGTTTTCAAACTCATCCCTATTTTCTTTTGCTATCTCGGTTCGCGGTATGAGTTTATGTTCTGGTACAACCACTCGCGTATTTTCATCAAGTAGCGGATACCCAAAATTAAAATGATATAAAAGCATAACAGGCTGCGCTTCTTGTCCTTCGTTTTCTACAACATCTCGGATCTGTACAGCTTTTGAACCAAGTTTGGTTGCTATCTCTCTTTTTAAAACAAGGTTTTCTTTAAAATGAGCCGCCTCCCGCATTTCACCGGAGATCTTCATTACATATTCCTCGTCTTCCCACCGAGAGACAACACTAACCCATTCAGCAGGTGTATGAGAGATGCGTCCATGAATACTATGTGTATCTCCCATGTCCTCACAGGCAATACCAATATTTGAGAGTCCACAAGTATAAAGCATCCCCCCTTGAAAATATCTTAAAAATTCACCCTGGACAGGATTAAAATATTCGGGCCCGCTTACACCCGGTTTTGATAAAAATCCAAGATTAATACCTTTAAACTTCATGTTCAAAAGATCTAGACACTTACTTTCAAGTACAGTAAAGTCTAATCCCCCGCCTGTTGAAACATCAAAAGCTTTAATCCCCTTGGCCCTGCCCTCGCTCATTTCATAGGGCGTTATAGCTGCAACTTGCCTGATATTTCCCACTTTCTTTAATAGCTCTTGCTTTCGGATTTCTTGATCATATATTTTAGGCATTATTTTTTCCTCCTTAGTATATATACAATAAAGCATTTAATAATTTTATAACTATCCTTTCTCAACTTTAAATCAGTTAATAAACTATAGATAACGGATAAGCCCTTGTGCCTCTTTCAAGCTCTCAAAAGCCCCAGTACCTACAAGTGCAAAAAGTGCTGCCCCATAACTTGCTTCTTCCTTATGAGCTGGTATTTTAACTTCTCTATTAAAGACCTTTGCAATCATCTGTTGCAAAGGCTTATTCATACGCAGCCCATTCCCCGAACCCACCAAAGTTTTTGGAAGCACATCTAGTTCTTTTTGTGCTGCCAAATACAATTCATAAAGTTCACCTGCCATACCTTGAAGTACGCCTATAGTAAAATGCTTGGCTGTAAAATTCTCAGTCCCAAGACGCCCAATTGTCCCTCTTAAGCTCGGATTATCTCGAGTACCGCAAAACTGCGTTGCTATTTCAAGTGGTTCTTCTATTGTTTCAAAACTATATGCTAACTTTTCCATAATATCATATAGATTGGAAGCTTCTTTGCCTGTTGCTAACTCAACGATTTCTCTAAAAAAATGCTCCAGTAATGCATAAGCCCTGCCTCCGCATAAAGGGGCACCTACTAAAATAAAGTCTTGATCTATAAGCGGTCTAGTTTCGAGCTTAGAGCTTTCTTTAAAATAACCACTATAAACTGAAAGCTGACTTGATGTCCCAATGTTTACAAGCAGACAATCCTCACTACTTTTTACAGCACCTATAAAACTTGCTTGATTATCTCCTATCCCAACACTAATAGGCGTATTCAGTGTAGTTGCCTCCATAAGTTGTATACTCTTTGAAACAGCTGGGAAGAAAGTTTTATCTAACCCAGCAGCATCAATAGCCTGAGTATTAAATTGATTCCTTTTTATATCGAATAAGCCAATACTTGCAGCGTTTGAGGGGTGTATTACAGGCTTTGCTGCATTAGAAAGTCTCATTGCAGCATAATCCATAATGGTACAAAGATTTTTGGCTGCTGCAGGCACTTGTTTATTAATCGTATTATAAAAGTGCGTAACCGCCCCAAATCCTGCCGCCAACTTATACCCTGTTATTTGAGATAAATGATCCGCGTAACTTAGCCCTTTCTGATATTCAAGATTACCTCTGCCGTCTTGCCAAGTAAAAAGCGGACTTACTGCCATCCCCTTTTCATCAATATAAACAATACCATGCATCTGCCCTGTTAATCCTATGCACATAATATCTGCATAGTGCGTATGAACTTCCAAGAGCATTTGCTCTATCTGCGCCATAATAACTGATGCATCTTGGAGCTTTTCCCAAGCATATTGACCTTTTATCCCAGCATCATTCTGTTTGGTCAACGTTTTTAAGATTTCGCCCGTTGCAGCATCTAATACAATCATACAAATGGTTGTTGTACCAATATCTATTCCTATTGCAAGTCCCCTATTCATCTTTCACCTCTCTATTAATTCTCCTTTTACAGCATAAACCTTCGCTTTCCATGCCTTAGCTTTTCTATTTTGTTTTAAAAGACACTCATAAACCTTCTGGGAAAGCTCTTGGAATGATTGTCGGTAAACACTTAGTGTAAGAAGCTTCGCCTCTTCTGAATCATCAACTGATGCTATAAGGTCACTTCTGATACCTTGCACTAAAAAAGCTTTTTTTAGTGCAACACCTAGATCCCCGTCTCCGCATATAAAGGCATTTTGCCATATCTTTTCTGCTTTAATCTGCTCTGTAATTTCTCCCATAAGTCTTTGAATAGAGTCTCGTTCTTTCCGTGGTACATGAAATACCTTTGCACAGCCTCCCGAAAATGTTTTAAATGCTCGCTCTCTTTCTCTCACACTTGAAAGCTGAAGGTTATCCCACCCTACATAAGTCAGCTCTACGGCCCCTTTTTGGATAAGACTCTGACAAAGCATCTTAATGGCATCTTGATTATCAAGCAGTACGCAATCAGCATAAGGCGATGGTTCACTCATATCAAAAAAAACAATGTTCATACCAAGCCCACGAAGCCTTCTAATAAGTTCATAATCTACCTGTAAATCCTCTAGCCACACTACAACATTACGTATATTCTTTTGAAAAAGTTTAAAAAGACTGTCTTCTACATTTGAGTGTTTTGGATTTTGCATAAAAAGAACTAAGGAATCATTTTTATCTGCATTTTTTTGAAAATCATCTATAAAAGCTGCAAAGAAAGGATTGGTCGCAGGTGCGAGTAATGCTATAATATCTAAAGTTCCTTTATAACCTGTCTGTTTGAGCTTAACAAGTGTACCGCTTCCTTGCACTCTTTCGATAATGCCGTCTTTTTCTAATAAGGTGAGCGCTTTACGTACAGTCACACGACTTACACCAAGGTTTTCTGATAATGTACGTTCTGGCGGAATATTCTCCCCATCTTGATAAACGCCTCTATAAATGCTTTCGCAAAGTTTATTTTTTAAAGCTAAATAAAGACTGTCATTTTCCATGATGAACCCTTCCTATAACTTTGTAGACTTTAAGTCAAGCCTTTTGATAATATCTTGCTGTATTTCTGGTGATAAATCTAGAAAATTTACAAATGTTCCATGAATACGCATAATATAAACACCGCTTGGTGCATACTTCTTAGGATTTTCAAGTACCTTAATCAAGCGTTCCGGTGTATTAACATTCACATAAAGATAAAAGGGTGCTAAATATATATTCTCTGTATTGAAAAAAAGTGGTGCAATCACTTTATTACGGAACTCCAATCCTTTTTCCTCAAAACTTTCAGACTTAAAGTAACCTGGATCAATCCCAAAGTGTGATGCATATCCGCCGTTCATTTTTTCAAAGGGCAGATGCATAGCTGATAAAATCCTAAAACCCATCCCAGACTCGGCCTCTCCATATAGTGGGTCGATACCATAGCCAAGCATCTCTCTTGACCTTCTGCCATCTGGCGTAGCTCCTACCCAATGTCCATAAAGCAGATGGGTAGATGGGGTACTAAAATCCGGGCGATACGCATTGCCAAGATAATTCTTTTTGCCTTTGATCATATCACTTACCTTAACTGCGATTTCTCTCGCCTCCTGATCAACATTCAAAGTATTATTCCCATACTTTGGGGCGGTTTGCAAATACTGCTGAAGTTCTTCATCCTGTTCAAAATTCGTCTTAAGGGCTTGTATGAGTCTGCCCGCATCTTCTGGTCTTTCTTCTAAAAGTACATCTATAGCTACAAAAGAATCTGCTACAACTGAAAGCCCATGAATAAGACAGCCACTGCCATTGTATTTGGTCCCTTGGGCCTTTGTATCTCTTAGATCAACTCCAGAATCAAGACCTCCCATAAAGGCTGATAAAAAAGGAACTGGCAGCAGCGCCACTGCCTCTGAGGCCTCATTAGCCGCTTTTGTCATCTTATTTATAAAGACTTCTAAATGTTTATAAAAAGCCGATCTTATATTTCTTAGAACATGCAGTGGATCTTTAGACTCTAATCCCAGCTCTTCATATTTAAGGCCAATAGACTTCCCTGTTATTAAAGATTCTCCATTATTAAGAGTAAGTTCCAGTACCTTAGCTAAATTCAGCCAGCTATTTGTTGTATTCCCATTATCTTTACCCATAATCAGAGGTTCTTGGCAGCCAGCTATGGCATAATTTTCCAAGTCATCTTTTTCAATGCCGCTCCCAAAAAGCACTTCAAAGAGTGAATCATCGTTAAACAGTGACGGTGTAAGCACCCCTTCTGTAAAGAAAAATTTTCCAAGCGCTCTGTACAAGGCATCTGGTGTTTTCCGGTGAAGCTTAACGGATAAAATAGGCTGGGGCAGATTAAGTTCATAGAAGGCCTCTAAAAGGGCGTAGGTTGATTCGCTTGTAAGATCTCCGCCTTTACTTGATTTGCCGCCAACCATAATGTTTTGTGAAATGGCCCAGCTTCTGTCTCCTACATTAAAAAACACAAGAAAGTGTTTAAATAGCGCTGAACTCATATTACGGTTTAAATGCTCTGTCATACGATAAGGTTCAAAAATACGATCCGCATTGCCTACCGAAAAAGCAAAAGGATTGGGAGCCTGCTCAAGACACATGACTTCCCATAATAATATAAAAGACTGTATGGCCTCATAAAGGTTACGCGCACCTTTATAAGGCACCCTTAGAAGTGTTTCTTCTATAAGAATAAGTGCTATTTTTCTTTTTCCGTCTGCTTCCTTTTGCAGCTCTTTTGCACATTTAGCATAACGCTCAGCCAGTAATAAAACCGCATCTAAAGTAACCGTCATTGCCTGGTAATACTCTTTTTTTGATGCTTCACACCCACTAACAAGCTGATTATCAATATGCGCCTTAAGTCCTTCCACACCTTTTGAAAGAGCTGTTTGAAAATCAGGTATCAAGTGTCCTGTCACTTGCTCGATAAAAAAGATAGCCTCAGATGTGCTTTCTTCTACTTTTTCATAAGTTTCTTTTAGCCTTTTAACATACGGTGTGGTTTTTGTATAATTTCTTAGAGATTCAATACGTTCCTTTTGGATCGTTTCACTGGGCTCAATATCATTAAATACACTGGTTGGATCACAATATCCAGTAAAAGAATCTACTTTAAATGTAGGATTAATAAGGGCATAAGATCTTGCAAAGGCATCGTTTTGAGTGCCAGCAAAAATAGCATGTTCACTGATAGTAATTGGCATCTCACGGATGATCTCCCTAAGTGTATAAGCAGCTTTAAGTGCAGGACTTAGACTGCTGTATTTCTCATCACACTTCTTAGCTGTTTCTTTAGCTATAAACCATCCATCCAGTCTCTTACGCTTTCTTTCTTCTTCAAAAAGATTGACTGCCATTTCATGCAATTCATTTTTTGTATAAAGCATTTCAATACTCATTATTTCCCCTCCCTAGGTTTGGATCATTAAAAGATCATTATTTTTAAATACTTCTTCATATAAAATTCTGGTTTTAGTATCTATATAAGCATCCTGCATCGTATACGCCATGCCACACTGTTGCCATTTTACTTTGCCGTATTCATGATAAGGCAGACATTCAAAGGAGACACGTTGTGTTTGATATTGCTTAAAAAATGACGCGAAGTTTTCCGCATCCTTTTTGGCGTCATTAAAATCTTTTATAAGAGGTATTCGTATCAGTACACTCGGATGAAGGCTTAGGGCTTTTTTAATATTTTCTTTGATCATGTGATTAGACAGGCCTGTTACCTGTCTATGTTTCGCCTCGTTATAATGTTTAAAATCCATAATCAGCTGATCTATAAAAGGAAAAAGGCTCTCAAGATTTGGGTGTGTCGCATTCGTCTCAATGGCAGTATGTATCCCTGATGCCTTTAAACTTTTTAGTATTAACTTAAGGGCCTCAAACTGAAGGGTTGCCTCCCCACCACTAAATGTAACGCCTCCACCGTCATAAAAAAGAGGGGTACTTCGTTTCGCTTCTTCAATTATTTCATCTGCTTCATAAAACTTATAAGAAAGACGTATTCCTCGGGTCCTATGCAGCGTAATACATTCCTTTAACTCACATACATTACAAATACTTCGGTTAATCTTTTTTTGATAGATAGCCTTTAAAGGACATATGGTATCAATAAGATAAGGCTCATCAACCATCAATGTACCATTAGGTGCTATCCCCTCTGGATTGGCACACCAGGGACAATGCATATTACATCCCTGCAGATGATATACCAAACGATTGCCAGCGCCGTCCTGAGAATAGTTAAATCCTTTCTGAAAAACTTTTATTTTCACCTGCGTCCCCCTTTTCCCCAAATAATTAAATCTTATATTGGTATTATATTATAATACCAATTACGAGTCAATATAAATAGGGGATTCAATGAACTAATCATTGAATCCCCTATTTATATTAACACTATGTAATTTTCAGCTTATTACTTATCATTTTTTGCTTCTAACCACAACATATAAATACTATTTGCTAAAATAATTCCTATCCCAAAATAAGCAGCGATTTGAACTACGGCATACTGCCCTTCATATACTGTTCTATGATTAATAAGAATTCCAAGCAAAGCCCAAGCGATGACAAGTGCATAGACTGGATCATGATATTTCCATATAAAAACGAGCGCAAGCCCCAAAGCTACCATCATCATAATAACTGTCCAAAATACTTCAGGAAGTCCAAATCCATTCCAGCCTATAGAAACTAAAAAAGCTGTTATATTGGCTACTGTAGCAACTGTAATCCAACCAAGATAAACGCTGAATGGTAATTTTAAAAATATATACTGTGATCGGGTAAGATCTGAAGGTATACTAGAATAAATCTTAATTAATAAAATGAGTAAAAGAATCATGACCAAAACAGAAATAAAAATATAATCATAATGCCAGGCAAAAAGCCAAGCACTATTGGCAAAACATGTTCCTACAAAGAGCCACCCTATTTTGACAAGTCCAAGCTTTTCTACTTCCTTAGGCTGATTAAGCTTACAAACGGTATAGATAACAAATAATAATAATAGCGTATAGATAACGCCCCATATAGCAAATGTAATGCCTGCAGGTACAAAAAGATTAGGATACCTCTCGGCGACTTCCTGAGTGGTAACGCCGTTTAATGGCAGCAGTGAAGCTAGCAAATTTACTACAATCATCATAATATAGGCTAGAATCATTGCTGCCTGCAATATATAGTTTTTAGAATTCTTACTCATAATAATACATCCCCTTTTACTTACTAGATTATTCATGAAAATATTTCATACTGCTCTTTTTGAGCTCTTTTGTACTGTATAATATTTCATAATGATTAAGGTGTACTAATTCTGCAATGTGTTTAATAATCGCTTCGCAAGCTTTAAATTCTGTTGAATGAATCATCGTATAAATATTATAAGGCCAATCTGGTAAAGGGGCTCTTTGGTAACAGTGGCTTACTTCTTCAAAGGAGACCATAAATGCTGTAACCTGAGCTATCTGGTCTTCTGGCACCTGCCACACAACCATAGCATTTGCCTTAACGCCTGCTGCTCTATGGTGCAAAATAGCGCCCATCCTTCGTAACTTTTGCTGTTCCTTTAATACCTTAATTTTATCTAATAATACTTGTTCCAAAATGCCTAGTTCACTTGCTAGCTGTTTATAAGGTTCTTTAACTAGAGGTAAGTCCTCTTGGAGTTTTCTGATAATGGCTTTTTCGAGTTTATCCATGGACTATGATCCCCCTAAGTTAAAATTGACGCGGATTTTAAATGTTTTAAGAGCATCTAACACCATAATATCACTGATTCCAGATAAATGTTTAATTTCACTAAGTATACGCTCCATATCTATTTCAGAAGGTGTTATTAAAGTAAACCATATATTATATTGATGATTTCTTAAGTAATTATGTGTGACACCCTGATAACTGTTAATAATACTTGCTGTTTCTTCAACCCGGCTTTCTTCTACCTGCATCGCACATAACCTGCTGGTGTACCCTAAACTTCTAGAGTCAAAAATACCACCAAGCCTTCGGATATAGCCTGTTTCTTTAAGCTGTTTAATAAGGCTGATTACCTCGTCTTCTGTCATCCCAAGCACATTCGCTATAGCTAAATAGGGTCTTGTTTCTATTGGAAAATCTGTTTGAATTACATTGATCAGCCTTATAGCTTTATCTTCCATTTTTCACCTTCCTCCATCAAACATACATAATGTTTCTTCACCCATATAGTCTCCTTCATTATAATACGCAGCTCTAGCACGGCATCCGCCGCACAAGCTTTTATAAATACAGCTGCCACATTTTCCTTCATACTCTAGCGTACGCAGTTTCTGGAGAATACTATTAGTCTTCCAAATTTCACTAAACGGATTCAGTCTTATATTATCAACAGGGATATCCAGATAGGCACAAGGCTGAACATCCCCTTTAGGATTAATAATACAGTAGCTGATGCCTGCTAAACAGCCTTTTGAAAACCTAAATGAAACCCCTTGCTCCTTTGCAATGCGCATAAATTGTGGGGCACAGGTAGGTTTGACTTCTATTTTAATTTGCTTTTGCTTTTGTACAATGTTTGTAAGTAAGGTCTCATACTGCTCGGCATTTAGAAATTCTTCTTCAATGTTGGCTCCGCGGCCTGTAGGTACTAAGAAAAAAATGTGATGTGCCACTGCACCCATCTTAACTGCAAAATCAGTTATTTCAAGTACCTCTTTATAATTCCACTCCATGACTGTTGTATGTATTTGAAATCCAAGGCCTGCTTGTTTGCAGTATTCCATACCACGTACTGCCCATTCCCAAGCATATTGCAGTCCTCTAAAATCATTATGCTTGATAGGGTTCATACTGTCTAAGCTGATCCCTATACCCATAGCGCCCGAACTTTTAAGCTTATACGCTATTTCTTTTGAGATAAGCGTACCATTGCTCCCAAGTACCGGTCTTAGTTTAAATTTTACAGCATGCTGTATGAGCTCAAAAATGTCAGGTCTTAAGAGCGGCTCACCTCCAGAAAATATCATGATCTTAAAGCCAGCTTTAGCTATTTCTTCAATAAGCATTTTGGCTTCATCGGTATTTAATTCTTCTGGGTGGGCTTCTTTAGCATCTCTATAACAATGCTTGCAGCTCATATTACACTTATTAGTTGTATTCCAAGATATTATCATTTTATCACCGCCTTATTTCTTCATCAGTTAAATAACATGCTGGATCCGATGCCCAAAAGTCCCCAGTGACAGCCTCTGCTCTTACGCGTAAGTTCCCATTACAAATATCAAGCCACTTACACTGACTACATCTGCCCCTAAGCAGCTTTTTTCGGTCTCTTAGACTCATAGCCAGAGCATTTTCTGGGCTATGCCATATTTCACTAAACTTTCGCTCTCTTACATTACCAAAATGATGATGCTGGGTAAACTGATCTGGATGTACACTGCCCTTGTAATCAATATTTGCAAAAGCCATTCCTGATCTGTTGCCGCCATTCATAGTCAGCAATTTTGAAACCTTATGGGCAAGTTCTGGATGATTTTTTTTAACCTGCAGATATAAATAAGCTGCATCTGCATGATTATCTACTGTTAAAATCTCAACCTTATCTCTGAGTTTAAGTGCCTTTTTCATAATCAAATCCATAGCCAAACGCTTTTCTTCTGGGGTAATATCTTCTTCTATCATCTTGCTTCCTCTTCCGGAGTAAGCTAAATGATAAAAACATACTCTAGGGATGCCCTCTTCTTTTATAAAATAAAAAATATCCTCTAACTGATCATAGTTACTCCGATTAATCGTAAATCTAAGCCCTACTTTCTGCCCAATATCCAAACAATTTCTTATACCGTCTGCCGCTTTATCAAAGCTTCCCTGCACACCTCTAAAGATATCATTATTTACACCTAAACCATCTAAACTAATCCCTACATAACTGACACCCCTTTGTTTTAAATGCTTAGCTGTTTCTTTATCTATTAATGTTCCATTCGTTGAAACCGTGGTACGTATATTTTTTTCTCTTGTATATTCTAATAACTCAAATAAATCCTTTCGAAGTAGTGGCTCTCCCCCAGAAATAAGAAGGACAGGCACTTTAAGACTTGCCAGATCATCAATAAGTGCTTTAGCTTCCTCTGTATCTAATTCCTCTTTAAACTGCTCAGGTTTTGAGTCTGCATAACAATGTTTGCATTTCAAATTGCATGTATTGGTACAATTCCAGACTACTACGGGTCCCAGTTCCCGACTTACACCCCATTGTGCATCTTTTGCCCCATGGGTATAACGCAGACTATCACCAAAATGCTCGCTTCCACATAAAAGTTTAGTAATTCCGATCATCGCCGTATCCTCTCTGATATATTTCTATTTATTATAAAATATACTTAAATATAAGTCTAATATATACTTTATCATCATATGTACTTATTTAATAGAAATATGATCAGTTTCACTTAAAAGGATGGCTTCTATAAAAAGCCACCCTTCAACTACTTAATTCTATTGTTGCTGCCAATTTGCTGGATAAACTACATATAAAAATCTTGCGAAGCCAGGTGAACTAAAAATAATATCACTGTTTTTAGGGATAAAAATCACATCTCCCTTTTCACCTCTTATGGTGTTACCATTAATAATTATTTCTAGTTCTCCCTCAATAATATAATCTATTTCATCATAATTAAGTGTCCACTCAAAATGACTTTGATCCATCTCCATAATGCCGCATCCAATCCTTGGGCTTTCTTCTAGTGTTAATAGATCTGTTAGAAAAACCTTATCTCCCTTTTTGCCAGTATCAAAGGGTTCTGGGCAAACAGTACGTGCCTGAACGGCTATAACACCACTCTCATCTTTATGTTTAACGATTGGTTCTTCGTGGACTTTAAGTTCTACTACTACTTTAGTAATGATTTCTTTTAACAGCTGTTCACTTATTTCCAATTTATCTCCCCCATTCATTTTTACTTGTTTAATAACTTTCTCTCATGTTCCTAAGAGGAGTCAGTGAACTCTTTCAGTTCTCACGCCTCCCCACCAGACTGTCCGAAACTACCGACGACAATCTTTATAAACTAAGTATCTATAGAAGGTTCGCAAGGCAAGCTGGGACACCTTACGTCTTTCCCGCCTCCCACAGCCAAACCCGAGTCAATCCGTAAGGTGCCCCAGCTTGCCTTGCTAGTATACTAAACTTACAGATTAAAGACCTAATAAAATCAACTGATATTAGATTAAATTTTTTCATAATCATAAGCATATCTATAGTAGAGCATAGCGAGGTAGGCCTGAGATGTTTTCTAGCTAGTCTCGGGTATGGCAGTGGCAGACTGTCCGAAAACTATAATCACTTGGCTTTTTCCGAAGATTAGCATGGGGATTTTAGGGTGCGGAAGCTGCCTCTGGAGCAGTTCGTTAAGAAAATCTTGGTGGTTTTTTCAAATGGTACTTAGCTCGCACTGTTTGAGCGTATGCGAGTTTGCGGCGTTCATTTGAAAAAAGCGCCTAGATTTTTAGAAATGCGTAAGTGAGCAGCTGGAGTACCCTAAAATTCTCATGCGGACCGCCTTAAAAGCCTAAAATTGTAGTTTTTGGACAGTCTGGTGGGTAGGCGGGAAAGACAAAAAATATCTCAGGCCTGCCAAGCGAACCTAACAAGAGGACTTCGTTTTATTCTGTCACCTCTTGAGATGCCTGTACTTTAGATAATAATTTAGGCGCAAGAATGGCTGCAAGGATAACCGCTGTAATACCTGCTGTAAGCTTACCTAAAACGACTGCAAAAATCATATCTGGATTAACCCCAGCTGTAAATCCAAGATGATCACCAAATACAAAAGCTGCTGCTACGGCAAACGCAACGTTTAGGATTTTGCCTTTTGGATCCATTTCATGCATGATGTTAAACATAGGAATATTATTAGCAAGTGTGGCTACAAATCCCGCTGAAGCCTTTTCTCCAACACCAAGCATTTTTCCAAATTTCATAAGTGGTTTTGCAAAGTTTTTTGTAATAAAGTGTACCATTGGGAATGCACCGATTAATACGATTGCAATAGCGCCTACTATCATAATACCTTCTTCAAGAGGCACGCTCCCCCCATTTTTATCAGCATCTACCATCACGTCAAAAAGTGGAAATCTAATGCCTGTTTGATATTGAAATACAGCGATTGCTGTACCAATTGTAATAATAATGGTAATCGCATTACCAAACTTCATAAAACCATTCATCATCTTTGTAGGTCTAAACCATAGTCCAATGGCAATAAGGCCTGCAATAATCATAACAGGTACAAGGTTAATAAGAATTTCACCCATACTTATCTTATATTGTGTCATGTTCATAGTAAGTCCGCCCACTATACATCCAATTGGGATTGTAATGAGACCGACTAGAATACCACATGCCAAATAAGGTCTGTCTTCTTTTTTGATAATTGATAAAGCTACAGGGATAGTAAATACAATGGTTGGTCCCATCATAGCGCCTAAAATGAGTCCTGCAAAGTTACCTATAACTTCATTATCCCCAGCAAGCTGCATAGCAAGAGGGTATCCCCCCATATCATTTGCTAAAAGCGTTGTTGCAAACATAGCTGGATTTGCGCCAAGCATCTGATAAACCGGTGCAATAATAGGCTGTAGTAAAATCCTTAAAACCGGTGCTAATGCAACGACGCCTATCATTGCAATAGCCAGTGGACCCATAGCATTAAAACCATCATCAAACTTTTCGCCATAACCTCTTTTATTCCCTCTAACTTTATCAATGGCACCTACTACCATGAAGATCATCATCATGACCATAATAACCATATTAACAGACATATTGCTTAGAAACTCTTGAAATGATGTTGTAAACACACCCCAATTAGTGATATTTTGAATTAATTCATTAAACATATCGCACTCCCCCTACTCTTATAAGTTTCAAATGAGTGACGCCATGAGTTCTTTGGCTGGTCTTGGAATAACTGTACTTGTAACCATATAGCCATCCTCTTTGCCAAGCTTCTCACCTGCTTCTATCGCAGCCCGTATAGCGCCTACCTCTCCCGTTACAATTACAACGCCTTTTCCTCCTATAGCATAGCCTATCTTAAGTTCTGCCAGTTGAACTTCAGCTGCTTTTACCATTTCATCAGCTGCCTTTATTGCTGAAGCGATACTATAAAACTCTATAACCCCTACAGCATCCTGTAATTGTACTTCATTCGTACCATTTAAAGCAGGAATAAGCTGTGGATGTACATGGGGTATTCTAAGTTCATTCACTACATACTCAGCACCTTTTTTAATTCCATCTTCTATAGAAGCCTTAACACTTCCTGTATCTCCAGCAATGAGTACCATATACTTCCCTGGACATAGAGCAGAGGCTCTAATAAGGTTAACACTTGCAGCCTTTATCATTTCATCACAGCATTCTATACCTTTGGCAATACTTGTAAATTCTATAAGTCCTATCGAACGCAGCATATCTTTCCCCCCTCTATTCTTGTGCCTCAATAACGATATAATCACCAACTTCTGCAATACAGCCATTTATACTTGCATGACTATTTGCGCCTAATGCCGCCTCTGGTATCTGTGCAATGAGCTGACCTTCTTCAACCCTATCCCCCACTTGTACAATAGGCTGACTTGAAACCCCTATATGCTGTTTCATAGGAATTTTTACACGTTGTGGTGTAAATGTAACCACATGCTCTAAGCTTTCATGGCTATAGTAAGTCTGAAGCCCTAACCTTAACATGAGTTTAGATGTCGGAACCTTCTTATAAGCTCTTTCAGAATCCACTGGTTTTAAAGGATTTTGGGGTATCGTTAGTTTCATCTGCGTTAAACGTGATTTTATGTAACTATTTGCCCGTCTTGGCGAGAGCATCATTGGACAGCTATAGAGTTCACATAGCCCGCATTCCGTGCAGTTCACGGCACTTCCAAAAGTTTTGATATACTCGTCATCATTTGCCATCTGCTCTTCCCTATAGATATTCCGCATGATTAAATGTGGTTTTACACTATGGCCTAGGACTTCTCTTGGACATAAATCGGTACACATGCGACACTGAATACAGGCACTTTTGCTGATATTCTTTATCCTTCTTATAGACTGTATCCCTTTTGTAATGAGATGATGATCTTTAGGTACTATAAGTATATTGCCATCTGTTTTTGTGACAACAGCTTCACTTGCTTCTTCTTTAGAACTGTAGATTTTGCCCATCATCGGTCCGCCCATAATTATCCCATAATCCTTTTCGAGAGGGGCTGCCTCCTCAATACATGCGCTCACCGATGTTCCTATTGGTACCCTAAGAATCACTCTATTTTTCACTGCCCCAACTACTGAGAGATACTTATGGGTGACACTTACTCCTTGTCTTTTTGCATCATAAACTGCAAGTACAGTTCCCACATTATTAACTACTGCCCCTACTTGAAGCGGAATATTTCTTTCTGGCACCACTCGGCCTGTTATCTCATAGACAATAACTTGTTCATCCCCAGCAGGATAAAAGCTCTCCATTTCAAAAATTTTAACCGTGGACTTAGCTTCTTCAATAGCTTGCTTTAGACATCTTATTTCTGTTTCATACTTTTTCTTTATGGCAATATACTTTTTGGCTGCTCGAATATTTCTTGCAATCCAGTCTATTCCTCGAATCAGCTCTTTTGCTCTTTCTCTTATAAGATATTTGTCTACTTCCAGAAGAGGTTCGCATTCTGCAGCGTTTACTATAAAATATTCTGCCTTTACACTCAGCTTTACATGGGTTGGAAATCCGGCACCACCACTGCCTACTATCCCAGATGCCTTTATGATCTCTGTAAATTGCATGCTATTTCCCCCTTAGAATATATCCATAATCTCTTCTCCATCAATGATGCCTACAACTGATACATCGATAGGCGTTTGACTGTCTCCGGCAGCGTGCCTTGCTGAACTTCCTGTTACCATAATAACTTTTTCTCCTATTCCAGCACCAATCTGATCCGCTGCAATCAGCGGCATTTGTTTTTCATTTTTATCATTATAATTAATTGGCATAACAATAAGTAATTTAATCCCTGTCAGCCTTTCATCTTTTCTGGTTGCCCATACGTTGCCTATTACTCTTCCAACAATCAAGGTGATGCCTCCTTTTATAACTCATCCACTTTGCTCAAGTATGAGGATGTTATGGCTCTGGATAGAGTCTTTTGCTAACTGCGTAATAATAGCTTTTGGTATAACTTCAATTGCCTTTACGCCATTTCGTACTGCCTCTTGAATTTCTCTCTCCGTTATTAATCTTTTATTTATTTTAAATGTGCTGCACTTAATTTCAGGCATTTTAGCATTTTGCAAAGATATAACTTTCTGTTCATTTTCGCCTTCTTTTTCGATTTCTCTATTTAATTTCTGAGCGGCTAAATGAAGCGCTATGTTCTTTTCACAAGCTACTACTACCCCGCACTTTTTAAGAAATTCTAGGTGCTCCATAATCTTATTAAAATAAAGACTTGGTGCGCTCTTTTGATACTTGAAAATTTCTATTTCTTCTTTTACACCTATAACTTGTTTTCCTTGTAACAGTGCTTCACTTGCCAGTTTTAGATAAGAAGTATCATTACATCCATTTGCAAGTTTATAAAGTACATCATTCGTTAGGTCAAAAAGAATAACTGTTTTTATCCCTTCTAATTGATCTTCTTTTTCTGCCACAGGTCCACAAGCAGCACCAAATTCATCATACTTTTTCACTAACTGCTGACATCTTGTGCTGTGACTTTGAGTTAATAAAAGTACTTCTGACTTTTTTTCTATCTGTTCCATATACCGTATTACTTCTCTAGTTACCTGATCAACAATATCATTAAACGCCATCCTACCACCTACTTATTTTCAACTTCATTGATATAGCGATACTGGCATAAAAGGTATACAACTCATGGCAATGCCAGTAGGTGTTACTAAAAATGGATTTTCGGGTTTTACAGTTGTAAGGCCTGCTGCTTTTTCAAAAACACCTTCGATGCCGCTTAAACAACAGGTTCCGCCACACATATAAATGGTATCAATGGTATAACCCTTCGTGTGTGTCTTAACAATCTGTGCCATTTTCTCAACAACCGGTTTGACGACAGGTAAGATCTCCCGGTGTCTTTTAGAATCTGTTTTAATTTTTTCTGCCTCTTCCAGGCTTATCTTGTAATTTCCAGCTAACACTAAAGATAGGTGGGTTCCTCCTGTAGGCTCATCGGCTACATAGGTTACTTTTGAATCTTCAAATATAGCAAGACCAGTAGTCCCTCCACCTATATCTACAACAACCCCATCCCTTATATTCAGTACATTATTAGCAGCTGTAGGTTCATCCAGTACGTATGTAACTTCCATTCCTGCTCCCTCTACAACATAACTATGGGTCCTTGTACTGCTTTCTGTCCCTGGCGGCATAGCAATAGCTGCATGTATGAGTTCTACACCTAGCCGCTTTTCGAGTTTAGCCTTAAGTTCTTTTACAATGGTAAGTGCCCCTGTATAATCTACAACAACACCATCTCTTAAAACACTCGCAAATCTAAGCTCAGCTGCCACTGGCTTGTTATCTTCATCTAATACCACCATGACAATATACGCTGTTCCCAGATCTACACCTACTTTTAATTGCTTTCCTTTAACATAATAAGTTGTTGTTAAAGTTTCTTCTACTTTATCTATCAATGCTTTTACGCGATGTGCATCATACATAATTTAGCCCCTTATCCTATTATTTTTCCCAATGTAAAGCTCCCTACGTCCCCCGCATTGGCTTCATCTGCATCTATGTGCATTCTAAATGAGTAGTTTTCACTTATTCTTACAACTACATCTTTGAAAACAACAGGTCTTTTAGACAGCAACTCCACCCAGACACACTGCTTATCATCAAGTAATAGTTGTTTTGCTTCTTTAGGCGTGATATGTATATGCCTCTTAGCAATAATCACACCTTCTGATATTTCGGTTGTACCACAAGGGCCTATTATCTGTATCCCCGGCGTACCGCTTAGATCTCCAGACTCTCTTATGGGGGGATTGATCCCCAATACAAAGGTATCTGTTTTTGAAATTTCTATTTGCGTTTTATCTCTTATAGGTCCTAGTACAGCTACTTTTTCAAATCTCCCCTTTTGTGATACAATACTTACGCGCTCCTTACATAAATATTGACCAGGCTGGGAAAGTGGCTTTACCGCCTGAAGCTGATAATCTTGGCCAAACAGTTTTTCCACATCCTTCTGACTTAAATGGATATGCCTGGCTGAGATTTCTATTTGCACCAATCTTTCTGCTGTTAATGCCTCTTTTACATAACCTGCAACTTCTTGGATATTCATCGTCCACCTACTTATTGTAATGATTCGCTAAAACCATACACATCATAATATGCATAACACTTGAGAGTCTGTTTAACGTAAGTACAATACTCGGCCCCCAACTATCTCTTTTCATATCAATTGCCCAAATGGCTAATAACTCAGCTTCCCTTATCATAGTTCTTATTTGATTCAGTCTCGTATAAATAAGTCCCATCTTATAATGGGGCAAGGTCATTTGTTTAATCTGAAAAAAATTTTCTGGATAATGAGATCTATCCCTTATCTCATTTGCTGTAAGCCCAAGCACCCTCACATCGGGAAGCTGTTCTTCTAATACTTCCGCTCTTAGAATACTCCGACTGACACTAAGCACCTCATCCAAATCATTTAATATCGGACTTAAACTATCCTTACTATAAATTTCTGCCTGTGTCACTATAATAAGTGCCTGCAAACTATCCATCTTTCCTCTAAAAACTATGCGTGGATGGTTTTTAGTCACCAGCTTATTATCTGCAATCTGTGTCATAGCTTCTGGCTTTTCATTATAAACAGCCCCCGTCTCATAATCCTCATAAGTTTTTCTGGACATTTCTTTTTGCACTGCCTTATTTTGTTCTTCTATGCGCGGCACTTCTTCTTTATCTTTATAAACAACTTTAATTTTCTTTTGACTTAGATATTCCTTTGCTGCAGGAGACAATATTTTCTGAGCTGGTACATAGTATACCTCAGGTACTTTCCCTTTTAATTCATCTCTTAAAGATATCTCAGTAATTACCCTCACTATACCATCTCCTCTCCTTGTTTATTTTCACATAACCTTTATTTCGCACCATCTAAAACAGGCAATATAAACTCTACTTCATTATGAGGTCTTGGAATAACATGAACCGATTTCAGTTCGCCTACGCGGTCTGCCGCTGCTGCCCCTGCATCCGTAGCTGCTTTAACAGCGCCTACATCGCCTCTTACAAAAACAGTTACAAGTCCGCCCCCTACGTGTTCTTTACCAATAAGCGTCACGTTTGCTGCTTTAACCATTGCATCTGCGGCTTCAATTGCACCTACTAAGCCTTTTGTTTCAATCATTCCTAATGCTTGTTGATTACTCATTATCAATTCCCCCTGTTTTTATTTTAAATTTTTTAAAATTTCCATGACTTTCTCCGTTAATGCCTCTAGATCTATTTCCTCTGACTTTTTAGGTATACCCTCTACCTCATAGGCCTCTTTTACACCATAAGCTGTATGTTTAATATTAATAAGATGAAGCGGCGTCACATTATCACTTGTTGCTGACCCCCCTATGGCCCCGCAGCCAAGTGTTAATGCCGGTGCTAAATGGGTAGTTGCTCCAATGGCGCCATGGGTACTTGGTGTGTTTACTAATATTCTGGAAGCTGGTTTTTTCAGTGCAAACTCCCGGATAATACTTTCATCTTGTGAGTGAATAACCAAACTATGGCCAATCCCCCCAAACTCAAGGATCTCTATGCATCTCTCACAGGCTGATACCCAGTCTTTCTCTACATAGAAAGCTAAAACTGGGGAAAGTTTTTCAATAGAAAATGGATAGTTTATTCCTACCCCTTTTTCCTCATAAATAAGTACTCTCACCTCTTGGCTTAAGCTAAGCCCCGCGATCTTAGCGATGGCATTGGCACTTTTTCCTACAATAGCTGCATTAAGCTTACCACCAGTCTTCATAATCACTTTACCTACTTTTTGTGCTTCTTCTTCATCTAAAAAATAGGCTCCTTGTGCAATAAGTTCAGTCCTTACGGTATCCTTAATACAGTCTTCTGTTACAACCGCCTGTTCTGAGGCGCAGATAACCCCATTATCAAAGGTTTTACTTACGAGTATTCTCTCTACAGCTTTTTTAATGTCTGCGCTTTTTTCAATAAAGGCAGGTACATTTCCTGGACCTACACCTAGAGCTGGTACCCCTGATGAATAGGCTGCTTTCACCATGTCCTTTCCTCCTGTTGCAAGAATAAGATCTACGTTTTTCATAAGTTCACGCGTTCCTTGCAGCGTTGGCATGCTCATGCACTGAAACACATCATCCGGTGCTCCTGCTTCTTTTGCCGCCCGAGTTAATATCTCACAGGTTTTTGAGATAACGCCTCTTGCTGATGGATGAGGGCTAAGAATAATGCTGTTAGCCGATTTCATAGCAATTATGCACTTATAGATGGCAGTGGAGGTGGGATTAGTTGATGGAATAAGTCCAGCAACTACACCTACTGGCACAGCGATTTCTAAAAGCTTTTTCTCTTTATCTTCATGTATAACACCTACAGTCTTCATATCCTTAATATAGTCATGAAGAATTTTTGAAGCAAAGTAATTCTTGGTAACTTTATCTTTATAAACACCAAAGCCTGTTTCTTCTACTGCGAGTTTGGCAAGTTCCTCAGCATGGGCCACCGCGGCTTTTACCATTTGTTCTACTATGGTATCTATTTGCATCTGTGAAAACTGACTCATCTTCTTGGCAGCTACTTTAGCTTTTTTTATCATCTGGCGTACTTCTTGTATCGATAACAAGTCTTGATCATAGAGCATAATTTACACCCTTTCCAGCCTAGCTTATGTATTTGATGACTATCTTTTAGTTAACTTAGAACTTCGTCGCATTTTCTGCGCAGTAAATAACTGCATCAGCAAATGCTTCACAAGCTGCTTTACAAGCTGACTGTGACCCTGTCATAAATCCGCCCGAGAAGTTTGTTTCTGATGGTGGTTCAAAGTATTTAACTAACTTAACATCGGCAGCTTTAAGAGCTGCATCTAATGCATAAGTCGCTTCTAGGGGCGGTGCAATAAGATAAGCAATAGGCTGGCCTTCTGGTATTCCTGCTGCTTCTGATAAATAAGACCCTGTACGGGATATACACTGTGCATAATAAACAACAGAATCATCATCATTAGCACTATAAAAACAAGCGTCATTATTAATAAATTCAATAGCTGCATTAAGACCGCTTTTTACTTCAGCCGGATTAGAGCCTGATAACATGCCAATAAACTCTCCGGAAAATTTTTGACTTGCATTTGCAGCCCCAGCATAAAAAGATTTTGCAAGAACTACTTTTACATCTGCTTTTTTAGTTGCTTCATCCAGCGCAGTGTAACCTACATCATCACTATCTGTTGTTAAAAAGCCTATGCTTCTATGCCCCTCTGGCAGTTTCCATTCTTCTGCAAGTGATGCACTCACATTGGGTATAACTTTTACTGCTAATACGCTTCCTCTTACTTGATCATGTTTCACGCGATTTACCCCCTTTAATTCTCTCTAAATTTTTAAATCTAAGCCAGATGCCTTCTGTTTAATCATCTCATGAATAATATCTGCAATATGAGCTCCCGCTTCAGCTGCTGGCGTTCCACCTGAATGAATATTGGAAACAACAGTTCTGCCTGACTCTGACATACCTACCTGCCCTTTATAAGTCATATAAGCGCTCATTGATTCTCCGGTGGCAAGACCTGGTCTTTCTCCTATTAAGACAACTGTTACCTCTGCATCGAGTGCTTCTGTAATAACATCCATCGCACCTACTCTTCCGTATTTTACAAAAAAAGGTGTTCCTACGTCATAGCCATATGTCTTAAGCCCTTGCATAATAGAAGGCATCACAGTTTTTAAATTGGCTATTAGTGCTGTACTTGAAAGTCCATCTGAAGCATAGATTTGTACCTTTGGGCTCTTTTTACACTGCGACTTAATAAGCTTCAAATTTTCTTCGTCAAATTTTCGGCCAAGATCTGGTCTTGTAAGGTATTGATCCCGGCTTTCGCACATTGTTTGTACTTCAAATAATCCATTGGACTTTATAACTTCTTCCGGGACATCTGTAAAAACTGCATCCATTGCTACGGCATGGTCTGCTCTAAAACGGAGCATTGTTTCTGTTTTATATCTAGTACCAGCTCTATACACACCTAGTCTTGCTGATGTCTTAGCTTTAAGTCTAAGGTATTCCTCTTTATTTTCAGCTTCAGGTACTGCAAGATATGTCTTTAGATTAACCTCAGTAATATCTGGAATATCTTCTTCCTCCAGTTTGTCTGTTACTTCTATACTAGGACATACATTACTGTTTTCTGCTTGATTTTTTTCTATCATCTCACCTACAATCCGAGCAACAATTTCCTTTAATTTGTCCTCTGAGAGTGCCATTGACTTTCCCCCATTCTTTAATTCTTTTATTTTAACCTGCTATTTAATTACTTCATAAATACAGAGGCATCCCCAGCCCTTGGTCCAAGCTTTCCATTTGGTAATAAAAAGCCCATCTCAATACACCATGCTTCAAATTCTGGAATAGGACGTAAGCCTAAAAGCTGTCTAAGTGTAGGTGTTTCATGGAACCCTGTGCATTGGTAGTTAAGCATAATATCATCCCCGCAAGGAACTCCCATAAAATAGTTGCATCCTGCTGTTGAAAGTAAAACAGCTAGATTCTCAATATCATTTTGATCAGCTTTCATATGATTGGTATAGCAAGCATCACATCCCATTGAAATACCCGTTAATTTTCCCATAAAATGATCTTCAAGGCCTGCTCTTATAACCTGTTTAGAATCATAAAGGTATTCCGGTCCAATAAAACCTACTACAGTATTAACAAGAAAAGGATTATAGCGTTTTGCAAGTCCATAACATCTCGCTTCCATTACGACTTGGTCTGCTCCAAAATGTGCTTCACTGGACAACTCCGAACCTTGCCCTGTTTCGAAATACATAACATTAGGACCTATACCAGTCCCTTCTCTTAATAAAAGATCCTTTGCTTCATCTAACATTTTAACCGTTACCCCAAAAGCTTCATTACCCTTCTGAGAACCTGCTATACTTTGAAAACAAAGGTCTGATGGTGCGCCGGCTCTTATAGCTTCCATTTGTGTTGTTACATGTCCAAGTACACAGCACTGCGTAGGAATGTGCCATTTTTCTTTAAATTCATAAAACATTTTTAAAATACGTCCTACATTTGCAGGTGTATCATCTACAGGATTAAGACCTATAACTGCATCACCAACCCCATAAGTAAGTCCCTCCATAACAGAAAGCAGCACCCCATCTAAGTCGTCCGTTGTATGATTGGGCTGAAGTCTTGCTGATAATGTACCAACTCGCCCTATTCTTGTGTTACACTCAGCTTCTATTCTAATCTTTGAAGCCCCGTAAATTAAATCTAAATTACTCATGAGTTTTGCTACACCTGCAACAACTTCTGAGGTAAGGCCTCTAGTTATTCTTGTAATTTGATTAGAGGTTGTTTGGTCATCCAGAATAAATTCTCTTAAATCTGCAATAGTCATGTTTTTGATTTCACTGTATATTTTCTCGTTAACTTGATCTTGAATCACTCTTGTCACTTCGTCATGCTCATAAGGTACAACAGGATTATTTCTAAGGTCTCCAATTGTTAAATGAGCCAACACTTCTTTTGCTGCTACTCTCTCAGTTGTTGACTGCGCTGCTACCCCAGCTAACCGGTCCCCTGATTTTTCTTCATTTGCCTTTGCCAACACCTCGGTGATAGATGCAAATTCATAACACTTACCAAAAAGTCTACTCTTAAGCCGCATCTGTTTCACTCCCCCATTCTTAAAATTAATGATTATTATGCATTGCATTCTTTTTTCTTTAGCTAAAGATAAGTGTTTTAACAACAACCGGAAGTACTCTGCCATTCATAACAGGCATCCCTATATCTATGTAGTCTCCTCCCGATACATCTATAGCATCAATACAGACAATATCTTTTTCTTTTCCAAGCCTTACTTGCAGTGCTTGACCTAAGACCTTGGCCATATCTTGCTCAATAATAATAATAAGTGGCTGCTTGGAGTCGATAATTCCCTCCATCGCCTGTGTTATTTTATCTGCATATTGCTGTACCTCATCAAAAGTAATATTATGTATACCCTTAATAGCAAGAGCAGCCAAATGCTCTCCCTCTTCGGCACCGTACCAACTAAGCATTTTTTTTACCGCTTTTTTAAAAAGTATGCAGGATAACTTTTCATCTTCTGGATTTAGCTTAACAATAGGGATCATTTTGATTGGAAAAATATCTTTTGAATAAGTGATGGTACTTCCTGAAATCTCAGTAGAATACATACCAGCTCCAATAACGGTAGCACGAATCGTCTCTATTGGCTCTAATATTTGATAGGTACTGTTTGAAAACACCTCTCTTAAGACTTGAGACAGCAGTACCCCTATGTCATTAAACCTTTCATTGTCGTCTGTCTGGTGATAAAAACAATACCCAACACCACCCGAAAAAGTAATAGCGTTAATAGGCATGCTATGACTTAAACCATGGTCTGTAATCATAAAATGCCTAGCATCTTGGTCATGCCATATACTGTGTAAAGTTTGAGCGATAGTTTCTGCCATGCACTTACATACTTTATTTAAATCATGAGGATCAGCCTTTTCACCTATTTTAAGAGGAATGGATTCTTGCGCACAAAGTTTTTGAACTTTGGGAGCAATATAACTTATTTCTGTTGTATGGGGCTTGAATCTTATGAGCCTTCCCCCTATATCTAAACAAGCTGTGTCTACAGCCTGGCCTTCTTTAAATACAGCTATGTTGGTCGTACCGCCGCCTATATCTACATTGGCAACTGCCTGATGTCTTTGCATAGAGTATAAGGCTGCCCCCGCCCCTTTACCTGCTATAACGCCTTCTAATTCAGTTCCTGCTGTTGCCACGACAAAATCTCCAGCCATTCCACTCATAATCTCTACAACAGCTTTCGCATTTTCTTTTCTAGCTGTTTCTCCTGTAATAATCACTGCACCAGTAGTTATATCTTCTGTTCTAAACCCTGCTAGGCTATATTCATGTTTAATCATGTTGGCTATGGCTTTTTCATCGATTATAGTCTCTGAGGTAAGCGGTGTCATATAGACAGCACCGCTATAAACTATTTCTTTTTCTGTAATCGCGATACGTGGTACAGCATAAGCACTCGCCATATTCTCTATTTTAAATTTGCTAAATACAAGCTGAGTGGTAGATGTCCCTATATCAATACCTACACTAAAAATAAAATCAGTCATTTTATGCCTCCTAAGCCTACTCTAACAGTGCCGCTATCTCTTTAATTCCTTGTTTGTAGTAAGAGCTTGTAATAACTACCTTTTGTGCACCCGCTTGTTTAAGGTACTCTAAAGCTCTATTTGTATCTGCATTCTTTTGATCAGCCTTAGTTACTATACCTAGGACAGGTTTTGTAAACATACTCGCAAATCCTTCCGGAAACCAATTATCACAACTTGCAGCATCTACTATCAGACAAATAATATCTGCTTGTATGGCTGTTACAATAAGGGCCCGATATAAACTTCTGTTTTCTAAATACTCGCCAGGCATATCAATAAATTCATCTATGTAATGGATCGTTTGTGTTTTTATATATTGCTGCGGTAAATTTTTAATAGCTTGTATCAATGTGGTTTTGCCGCTTCCACTTTTTCCTATTAGCATCACCTTTTTCATCTTAGGACCTCGTGATCTCTACTGTATCAAAATGCATTCTGCCTTTAAACATACTCATGACAGCCTCTAAGGATGCTGCTACACTTGAATTTTCTCCTACAATAACAACAGACCCTGAGAATCTATCGATAAAGCCAATTTTTACACCTGCGGCCTTTGTACATAAATCTCCTGCTATAATGGCTGCTTCTGAAGGGGTAATTGTAAGTATACCAATGGCTTCATTATATTCATCAGGTAGTCCTAATTTTTTATAAATGACTTGGTCTGGCTTAGCAATAATATGCATAAGGGTAATCTGTTTTCCTGGAACATATTCTTGAATCGTTCTTATTTTTGTATCCTCTGCCATTTTTTACCTCCTCAAGCTTGTTTATAAAAGTATATTCTCCTTGTCCTTATAATAGTCCTCTAGCATAGAAAATAGTGCTATTATCATTCAACAATTGATGTCTTTCTCTTGGCATGGGTTTAGGTTGGCTGTACAATATAGTTTTATTCCGCAGCATAGATCAATTTCAATAATTTTCCCTATTGCAGTAGCACTAAATAAAGTTGTATCAACATACTATATTTATACCTAACATTACTTAAGGAGTACATTTATGTCTGGTCAGGTTAAAAACTATTATGCTGCTGCAAATACTGCAAAAGGCTGTCAAAAGCTTTTTGAAAGTAATATTAAAGATCTAGATAAGTTGTTTATTTTACAAGGGGGGCCTGGTATCGGCAAGTCTTCTCTTATGAAAAAAGTGGGTAACACTATGTTAAAAAAAGACTATGCTATTGAGTATCTGCATTGTCCTTCTGATAATGGTGCTATAGATGGGGTTATTATTCGTACACTTGGGGTGGGTATTGTAGATGGCGCAGCTATTTATCCAATGGAACCACAAGCACCAGGTGCTATAGAAGAATATATTAATCTTAATGCTGCTTGTGACTGCGATAAGTTAGCTCTAGATAAGGCGGAACTCGTTGACTTAAAGACACGAATAAATGCCTGTTATCCTATGGCTTATGATCAATTTAAACAAGCTCTTCTAATTCATGATGAATGGGAAAAAATCTATA
Source organism: Cellulosilyticum sp. I15G10I2 (assembly GCF_900095725.1). Lineage (NCBI taxonomy): Bacteria > Bacillati > Bacillota > Clostridia > Lachnospirales > Cellulosilyticaceae > Cellulosilyticum > Cellulosilyticum sp. I15G10I2. Next base: position 34,935 of record NZ_FMMP01000020.1, on the reverse strand, counting down.
TAGATAATATGGATTTTAAAAAAGCTGATGAACTGACACAGCTGGTTATAGCTAGGATTATAGGTGAAATAAGCTATTCTAAGAAGAGTGTTATACGCCATCGTTTTTTTGGTGCTTCTACGCCAAAGGGACCCGTTGATTTTGTGCCACTTATTACTCAAGACCTTTCTAAAAGATATTTTATAAAAGGCAGGCCTGGTTCTGGGAAATCCACTATGTTAAAAAAAATATTATTAAAAGCCGAAAGTTGTGGTCTTGACGCAGAAGTTTATCATTGTGGCTTTGACCCTAACAGTTTAGATATGATCCTTCTGCCAGAGTTAGATTTATGTCTATTTGACAGTACTGCGCCCCATGAATATTATCCTGAACATATGAGTGATGAGATAATAGATATGTACCACGAAATTATTACACCTGGAACAGATGAAAAATATAAGGCTGACATAGATGCTATTAAAGCACGTTATAAAGATTGTATTCAAACAGGCATTAACTATTTAGCCCAAGCTAAGACTTTACATGATGCGCTGGAGAAGTATTATACAGAGGCCACAGATTTTAGTATTATAAATGAAATCTATGGCGAACTTATTGATAAAATAATTTTAAAAAAAGTTTCACAATAAAAATGGGATGTTCTGTAAAAAGCATATAAAGACTGCTTTTACGGAACATCCCATTTAGTTAGATAATCTCAGTTTGTAAAAAATCATAAGCTACGCCAATAGTCGGTACTTCTATTTTTGGCACTTGTATAAATGCTGCAAGTTGCTTTACGATACAAATCGCTGTATTAACAGCATAATGTATATCTTTATCAATACTATGCGCTCCATCATTATATAAGGCCAGGCGCCCATTTATTGTGTCCTCAATAGTTTCACCACACACTTGATCAATCACTTTAATATCTCCCATGATACATTTTTTAATAAAACTAAGTTCTAAAAAATGTTCATAAGCTGTATGCTTTGCTATACTTACTATATTTTTTTGTTTTCTATAAGGCTCTGTATGATATAAACAATGATAGTCACATATAAAGTGTGAAATCACACCTAATGCCACCGAAAGTGATTTAACAGACATAGGCGTAATCATAATATGTTCACAGTACTTTACAAGATCCTCTAAACTTTGATGTGAAAAATGCGGCCAATCTATAACACCTGGATTAACATCAGGCTTAATATTGCCATATACGTAATGGAAATAATCTAGTTTGATTGCCATTTGTGAAGTAATTTCTTTATATAATACGTTTGCCATTAGCAAATGAGTTGTAATATGCATTGGATCACCCTTTCTCTATTACTATAATACGATCCTTGCATTATTACTAGAGTAAAATATAGGTTAAGTTCAAATTAAATACCATTTTCTTTGCGGAGTACCTTAATAACCTTTGTGCGATCCATGATACTTATTATGATAATTGCAACTACGCCTCCTACTGCTGAGCTTATTCCAAAAGGTATAATAAACCCAAATAAGGCTGCCTGTCTTCCCATTAATAACACGGCTATTGGATATGCCGCAAGTGCCCCAATAATACCAGTACCTACAAGTTCTCCAACAAAGGCAAAAACTAATTTTTTACTTTTAAGAAATAATAATCCCGCAAGCAGTGCCCCAAACATACTGCCTGGAAAAGCGAGCAGCGTTCCTGTTCCTAACATAACTCTAATAATTGAAGTACAAAATGCAACACCTACCCCGTACCAAGGTCCTAATAAAACCGCTGTTAAAACATTAATAAGATGTTGAATCGGAAAACATTTCGCTGCACCAATAGGAATATAAAAGGTAGAGCTTGTTACTGCCAATGCAATTAAAATACCTGCCAAACAAATTTTCTTTACTTTGCTGTTCATAATCTAAACCCCTTTTCTATACAACTAAAATATGGGACATACCAATACAGGTATGTCCCATTAAATTTATTAATGTAAAATTCCTACGTTGGCATTATCCAAATCAGGTATATGGGTCGAAGCTGCAATTTACTTCCTCTCAGCCTGTATGCACAAGCTCCCCAATATTCAATTTTTCTCAGTATAGCATATCTCCCTATTGGTTTCAATGTTTTTTAATTTTCTTGCAGTAACACTTGAACAGGTAATCATATCGTGATAGAATTATTCTAAAATTTTCAATCTTCTACAAAAAACTAGTTAATTTCAATACTCTGTATGATATCTATAGATATATGTCTATACATATATATTCTATAAACCCATATTCTAAACATTTTAAGGAGGTACTTATGGAAAAATTTATTGAGTTAGTCGAAAAAATCAATGGTGCAGTCAATAATGTTGTTTGGGGTTGGCCTATGCTGATACTTATTATTGGAACAGGCATCTACTTCACAATCAGAACCAACTTTTTTCAGATCAGAAGATTTGGTCATGTTCTAAATGAAACTTTTTTTGCCATCTTTAAAAACAAGAATGTTACAACGACTAAAGACAAAAAATCTATTACACAATTTCAAGCTTTGTCAACTGCACTAGCTGCAACTATAGGCACTGGAAATATCGTTGGGGTTGCTACAGCGCTGACAGCTGGAGGTGAAGGTGCTATCTTCTGGATGTGGGTTTCTGCTATTTTTGGTATGATGACCAATTATGCTGAAAATGTGCTTGGCATCTTTTACCGTTATAAAAATGCCAAAGATGAGTGGATGGGCGGACCTATGGTTTATATTGAAAAAGGTCTGGGTCAAAAATGGCTGGCTGTAATCTTTTCTGTTTTTTGCGTCGGTGCATCTTTTGGTATTGGTAATATGACTCAAGTCAACTCTATTTCTTCTTCACTAAATGCAACCTATAACATTCCAACTATTATTACCGGCCTTTTCATTGCAGCAATGGTTGCACTTGTTATTGTTGGTGGTATTCGCCGTATTGGGAAGGTCACTGAGAAAATAGTTCCTTTTATGGCAATGGCCTATATTATTGGATCCCTTATTATTCTTATTTTACATATTAATCTTGTTCCAGCAGTCTTTAACAGTATTTTTACAAAAGCCTTTAGTTTAAAAGCTGTTGGCGGCGGGGCTGCTGGTACAGTGATGGCTTCTGCAATTAAATGGGGCTTTAAAAGAGGTGTTTTCTCAAATGAAGCAGGTCTCGGCAGTTCAGTAATGGTACACTCTGCTTCTGATATTAAAGAGCCTGTTAAACAAGGTTTATGGGGAATTTTCGAAGTATTTTTTGATACAATTATTGTTTGCTCTTTAACTGCTTTTGTCATTATTTCAACGGGTGCCTTAAATTCAGGGGCTCAGGGTTCTGAGCTGGCAATCATCGCATTTTCTGATGGATTTAGTACTTTTGCAGGACATTTTGTGACCATTGCCATTTTACTCTTTGCTTTCTCAACTATACTTGGCTGGTCCTATTACGGTGAAAGAGCTATGGAATATCTCCTTGGCTTAAAATCTATTATCTTTTATAAAATTGCTTTTATTCTAATGATTGTTGTAGGTGCAACAGTCAGCCTTGACCTCGTTTGGGATATATCTGATACACTCAATGCACTTATGGCGATCCCTAACTTAATTGGCGTTCTTCTCTTATCTGGTGTAGTCATTAGAATTACCAACAATTATATCGGCCGAAATCTTTCAAAAATACCCTCAGAAGAAAAACCAATGTGCTCAGCCTACGATAAATAATTTTAAAAACCTCCGCAGCGATTTCATCCAAGCGGAGGTTTTTATCTGTCTTTATCTAGCACTTTTATAAATTCTAAGTACATCCTGTCCCTACAACTTTTTGAGCCCGCCGCTTGGATGCTCATTGCCATATCCAGCAGCCGTATCAATATATTTAACTTGATGATGCCCTCAAATATGAAGTATAATAAAATTCTAAACCTTAACGTTAACTTTAAGTCAATAGATAAACTAAAAAATGAAAGGAAAGATTTATGGATTATTCTATTAAGCAAGTATCCGAAAAAACAAATTTAAAAACCCATGTTTTGCGTTACTATGAAAAAGAAGGTTTACTGCCTTTTGTAAGCCGAAGTAAAAGCGGAATCCGCCGTTATTCAGAAGGTGATTTGGAATGGATTGGATTAATCTGCTGCCTTAAAAATACTGGAATGTCTATAAAACAAATCAAAGATTTTGTTGAACTCAGTATTAAGGGCAACGAAACCTTAAAAAAGCGATGTGATATGTTGATTGCACACAAGAAAAGTGTTGAAACACAAATTGAAGAAATGCAGGATCATTTGCGAAAGGTAGCTCACAAAATAGAGTACTTCACAGGACAATATGAAAAATACACTCTCGACCATCCCGATCACACCGAAGTTATATAACAAACGACGTCGTCAATAAGGTACTGTGCTTTATAAAAAAGCGCAGTACCTTATTTTTAAAAACTACTCGAGTTCTAATACTTCATATTCATGATCTAATACATTCATAAAGAGCATTTTTTTTCTTAATAAGTCCCCCCGGTGAATGAGTATCTTAACAACTTCACTCACCTGCTGGGCACTTATAAGTGCTGGTGTAAAGGCAGGGTTTCCCACTATCTTTTCTTTACCAGTAGAGTTTCTATTTTTATAAATTTTATTTAGTGTGTCTTCTCCTGGAAAAATAGTTGATACCTGCCCGTACCACCCAGCTATTGCACCATGTACAAAGGGTATTTGCAGCGCCTTGGCAGTTTCTTGAATCAAAAATCTTGCCTCAATACTATCTAGTGCGTCAACAATCACATCATGATCCTTTAATAATTGCTTTGCATTTTGAGGGGTCAAAAATGCTGTAACAGGGTATAGATTAGTTTCTGGATTAACTGACAGGATTCTCTTTTGGGCTGTAAGCGCTTTACTTTCTCCTAGGTTTTGTGTATCTGATAAAATTTGTCTGTTAAGATTACTTTCATCAAATACATCACCATCAATGGCAGTAATTGTGCCTACCCCAAGTCTTGCAAGCATTTCAATGCTATAGCCTCCGAGTCCCCCACATCCTACAACACATACTTTTGCATCATGTAACATCTGATTTTCTTCTTCACTAAGTGTTATTTGGTTACGCGCATATCTTTTCATATCATCCGCCTCCAACCGGTGGAAAAATGGATACAATATCGTATGCGCTGAGCTTGGCATTTAGAGCGCCATCTCTTCCATTAATTAATAATATAGCTACATCTTCTTTCGGAATTTTTAACAAATCAATAATATCCTGTGGGCTCATCTCATCTTTCATATCCAAAATGACTTCCTTACCACGGTCTTGACGCAGTGTAGCAAATAATCTTACTTTTATTTGCATTTCCCTCTCCTCCTATCTGAAATTTATATTTGTTAAATGAACGATGCATTATGATACGCTATACGCAATAAATAAGTTTTCTTGCCCACAAACAATCGCCGCAAGACGGCATGTTGCCATAGCAATCTATCTCAGAATTCCTTACCATATCACATCCATCTGCTAAATCACAGTCAATACAAGAAGGATAATGATTATTAAAAACTGTCATACGAAAATCTGCATACCTACCACTTCCCCAAATTTCATTTAAAGGCTTTTCAGATAGATTGCCAAAAGAATAGGCACAAACACTTTTATGACGTTCAAATACGACTTCTGTACCATCATGAGCAAATCGGTAACAGGGCACCACATCCCCTGAAACTGTAATCATAGTTGCTTGATCTTCTATAAATCTGCATCTTCTTTCTGTTTTTAACTGGTACGCTGGTAACTGTAATGCTACAGTTTTTGCAAAAGCATGGTTTTGAATTTTCTTAAAAAGTGCCTGAATTTCTTTATTTTCATAACGTGTATAAAGCGCCAACTTTTGATCTTCTATAGTCATTGGTAAAACATTAGATATAATGACTCCAGATACTTCGTGGACTGCTGCTAAATCGATAATTTGAAAAACACTGTCTTTATTCATATCCGAAAGTACCATTTGAAAAGACACAGTTGGTGTTTTATATTTTCTTTTTTGCTTGAACTCGTTTAAGGCTTTTAGATTTTCAATAATCTGTTCCAGCGAAAACTTGCGAATACTATAAAAAACATCTGGTGTGCCATCAACAGATATAATCATATGATTAACTGTATCTGCAATTGTTTCCCGCATAGACTCATGCATGATTGTACCATTTGTCGTAAGGGTTAAATGATAGTCTTTTAATGCATGCATTACTTTTTGTACTTCTTCTGAAAAAGTGGGTTCTCCAATACCTCCGAGTACGATTTCTTTAATAGTGGGCATACTTTTAATTTGCTGGATGCACTTTTCTAATATCGCCTCTGCCATATCCATCTCCTGCTGATGCCATGTTTTACGATAACACATTGTACAATTTAAATTGCAGCGATTGGTAAGCTCCAGGTAAACTTTTTTTAATTGATGAACTTTTTCTACTGACATTTTTCACCTCCTAAAGCATTGCGATGCGCTCTTAGGCCGAACTTTCCTATTTCAAAAGAAAGAGCCTCCTAAGAAGCTCTTTACTTTTGAAATTATAGTCCAAGCAGTGCTTTTCTATCCTCTGTTGGAATACCTTCTGCACTCCAGCCACGTTCAGCATAGTACTCTGGCAATAGTTCAGAGAGCCTTGCTACATTTCCTTTAGAAGGTCCATCTGCTATGCCATCTTCTAATAATCTCTTAGGAAGTGTATCTTGTGATGGATCAATACCCGCTTCTAAGTTATAGAGTCTTTCAATATTCCAAATTCTTTCTCCTGCCGTAAGTACATCCTCAGCTGTCCAATCAGTACCAATTACGGCATTGATCATATTTGCATAATCTCCGGCGCCCATTGCAAACGAAGTAAAGAGACATAGTCCTGATGCATCAATAAAAGCTGTAAGATCTTGGAATACTTTTACCCAAGTTGCTTTGCCTTCAAGTGAAAAACGGTCTAATTTTTCTGGTAAACCAAGAATTTCAGGTGAAATAAGGTATCCTCTTACATGACAGCCTCCACGGTTAGATGTTGCATACTGTAAGCCTTGACCTTGGATAGCTCTTGGATCATATGCTGGCAGCTCTTGTTTTTTCACAGACATAGATAACTCTGGTACCCCATAAGCATCTGTTAATCTATAAGATCCTTCAGCCATCTTGCTTCCAAGGCCCTCTCTCATACCCATGCGTTTAGTCCATTCTACAACTGCCTCAGCATTGCCAAACTCCAGTGAAAGCCCATCTAATTCTTCATCTTTAATATAGCCTTTTTGATAAAGCTCCATAGCAGCTGCAATAGTTGCCCCAGCTGATATCGTGTCTAAGCCCATTTCATTACACCAGAAGTTTGCTTTAATAACAGCTCCCATATCTGATACACCGCAATCTCCGCCAAACGCCCAAATGGTTTCATACTCTGGTCCACCACCTTCAATATCGTCAACTTTACAGTAACGGCCACAGGCAATTGGACATCTGTAGCAAGGATCTTTTTTAACTAAGTACTTTTCTGCAAGTGTTTCACCACTGATTTCTTCTGCTTTATCAAACTGAGAAGTTTGGAAGTTATTTGTAGGGAAAACACCATTCTCATTAATGATGTTAACAAGAACAGCTGTACCATATGCAGGTAGCCCTTGACCTGTAACACCATTATCTTTAATTTGCTGCATACATTGTTTAACAACTACTTTAAGTGCATCTGCATCTGCAAGATCTACTTTTTTGCTGCCCTTAACAACTATAGCTTTAAGGTTTTTAGAACCCATTACTGCCCCTACTCCTGAACGTCCCGCTGCTCTTGAGTAATCATTCATAATCGCTGCTATGTGTGATAATTTTTCTCCTGCAGGTCCAATCGTTAATATTTTAGACTTTTCAGGTGTTTCTGCTTCAAGTGCTTTAGTTGTCTCTGAAACAATTTTACCCCATAAGTGCGCCGCAGGTCTAAATTCAATCTTATCATCCTCAATCATCATATAAACTGGCTCTTCGGCTTTACCTTCTACAATAATAACATCATAGCCTGCAAACTTAAGTTCTGGCCCCCAGTATCCCCCTGAATTAGATGAAGCAATTGTGCCTGTAAGCGGTGATTTAGTGACAACCATATATCTCCCACCGGTTGGAGTTGGTGTCCCTGTTAAAGGCCCTGTCACAAATAAAATCTTGTTTTCTGGACTTAATGCATCAACAGCCGGTGATACTTCGTCTGCATACAATTTAGTCCCAAGTCCTCTTCCCCCTATAAATTTCTTTGCAACTGTCTCATCCAAAGCCTCTACTGCATAAGTACTTGTTGTGAGATTAACTCTTAAAACCTTACCTTGATAACCGTACATAAAACGACCCCCTTTTGGTTTAAATGATTTCCAAATCCTTTCCAAACACGGGAGGCAGTGCAGTTTCCTGTTCTACCCATAGGTTAATGGTTCATGGTATTAAACTTTAGAACAATTAACTCGGACGTTGGCTTACTGGTTAAAGTCCGCTCTATAATTGTGTAATTTTACTACAATTACACTTATAATTAATTTTACTTTATCATATTTATCCAAATTATTCAAGTATTTCGATACTGTCATTTGCTCTAATCGTACCGCTTTGAATGACCTTAGTAAAAACCCCTTCTTTAGGCATAATACATTGGCCTACTTGTACTTTGATCGCACATCCCGTATGACATTCTTTACCAATCTGAGATATTTCTTGGATTGTTTCGCCTATTTTTAATAACGTACCTACCTTAAGTGTGTGGAGTTCAATCCCTTCCGTAGTAATGTTTTCAGCAAATTTTCCACTGCATAGCCCCTCAATCCCTACCTTTGTCATCTTATCAATACTTTCTTGGGCTAGTAAACTGACCTGTCTATGCCATTTTCCTGCATGCGCATCCCCTACTAATCCATGGGCCTCTTGGAAATAACCTTCTGAAACCGCATCTTTGATAACACCCTTTTCTTTACTTATATTAACTGAAATGACCTTGCCAATAATCTTGTTCATTTTAGTCCCTCCTTTAAATAGTCCCCTGATTTGCCTCCGCTCTTTTTTAACAGCGTTATTTGACCAATAACCATTTCTTTATCAATGGCCTTACACATATCATAAATCGTTAATGCAGCAGTCGATACTGCTGTTAAAGCTTCCATTTCAACCCCTGTTTTGCCTACCGTTTTAACTTCTGCTTCAATCAAAATACAATGCGTTTCTATTTTAAAACGAAGGTCTACGCCTGTTAACATCAGCTGATGACACATTGGGATAAGCTCACTTGTTTTTTTTGCTCCCATAATGCCTGCAATCTGTGCAACTGATAAAACATCGCCTTTTTTAATGCGTTCATTTTGGATGGCTTGTATCGTTTCTGGTTTCATAGTGATTATACCTGAGGCAACTGCAGTTCTTGATGTATCGTCTTTTTCGGTTACCTCTACCATATAAGCTCTGCCTGAATCATTAAAGTGTGTAAATGACATTTATTCTCCTCCTATAGTTATCCACCGACTTGGATCATATTTCTTTCTGTCAGACTGCCCTCTTCAATAAGATGTTCAAAAGGTTTATGCAACATTGCATATTGAATAAAATCTGTCAGGGACCTTTCTTCTCTTAGTGCTGCTTTTAGATCAAACTCTTCATTAGAATGCAGGCAGTGCTTGAGCTTTCCTTCAGATGTTAAGCGCACTCTATTGCACGTTCCGCAGAATTTACAAGAAATAGGACTAATAAGTCCCACTCTACCTTTTGCACCTGGAAGCTGATAGTATAAAGCCGGTGAATTCTCTTCTAACGCATTACTTTTTACAAGTTCTGGTACTACTTTTAATATATATTCATTTGAAAGAAAATGATGCTTGGACCACTTAGCCACTTCTCCAATAGGCATCAGTTCAATAAAACGTACGTCGATTGCTTCCTCCTGTGTAAGTCTAACAAATCTTTCAACCTCATTATCATTAAATCCACCGATTAGTACGACATTAAGCTTTATTGGTGTTAAACCTACTTTTCTTGCCTTTTCTATCCCTTTAAGGACATCCTTTAGTTTTCCGCCTCGTGTCATCATTGTATACTTTTTATCATCTAAAGAGTCTAAACTAATATTAACTCTGTTAAGTCCTGCATCTTTAAGAGTTTGTGCCATAGTATCAAGAAGTATCCCATTTGTAGTTAAAGCCAAATCTTTGATACCTTGATGTCTCTTTATTTTCTCTATGAGTGTGACAATGCCTTTTCTTGCAAGAGGTTCTCCACCTGTAATACGCACCTTAGTAATCCCAAGTTTTGCAAAAGCATAGACGATTTCATCCAACTCTTCAAGTGTTAAGATATCCTCATGGGCTATTTTCTGAATGCCCTCTATCGGCATACAATACTGGCATCTGAGGTTGCATAAGTCTGTAATAGATAAGCGTAAGTAATTAATTGTTCTTCCATATGCATCTTTCATATTATTCACCTACTTTCAAAACTTCACCTGGATTTTCAAGCTCATATCCTCCAATTAAACTCAGCTTTTCTTTAAATGTTTTGGACTTTAAAATCTCTATAAAGTTTTGAACGCGGTGATCCTCTAAATAGGCTATAGGTACTAAAAAATCATAAGCCTCATAGCAAGCAGGTATAAAATCAAGCTTCATGGCCTCCGCTGCTGCAAAGATCCCAAGTCCTGCATCAGCTGTTCCTGAGGCTATCGTTACTGCGACTGTCATATGTGTCGTCATTTCTCTATTATACCCTATAATATCCCCCGGATCTAACTGTTGTTTTTTGAGTTCATAATCTAAGAGCTGTCTTGTACCCGCTCCGCGCTGACGATTAACAAAGTGTATGTCGTCTCTTATCAAATCTGAAAATCCTTTGATTTGTTTAGGATTTCCTTTTTGAATCATCAGTCCTTGGAGTCTTTTAACGCCCTTAATAATTGCCATAGAGCCTGCTGAAAAATACTTTTTCACATAAGAAATATTGTACTCACCGGTATGTTCATCTAATAGATGAATAGGCGCTATATGACACTCTCTGCGTTTCATAGACATAATGCCGCCTAAACTCCCTACATGCCCTGAGGTCAGGGGCATTCTGTCTGCAATCAAATCTAAAATCAAATCATGGCTGCCAATTAAAACAACTCTTTTTATGATTTTTTCTATAGGTTTAATGAGTGAGATATCAACCATCTGTCCGCTTTCGATGCCTTCTGACATACGAGGTATAGTTAAAACACCATCTGCGCGGACGAGGCTCATCGTAGCTCCTGCCCCTCGATTTAAAGGCGTTGCAACGAGCCGGTTATCTACTTCTCCTAAGGTTACTCTTACAAGCTCCTGATGTTTGAGTGAAGAAACTACTCTTTGTGATAAAACTGCTTTAATACTCTTAGCCTGATCTTTTTTACCTAAGTACCATGCTATAATTGGCTTTGCAAAAGTCTCAAAAGCAAAGTATGCGGAAACAGGATAGCCTGGAATACCAATCACTGGTTTACCATCAATTATCCCCAATATTGTAGGTTTTCCTGGTTTTAAAGCCACACCATGTATAATAACCTCTCCAAGCTCACGAATCAGATCGACAGTAAAGTCTTTGGATCCTGCTGAAGATCCCGCATTTATGATTAATATATCATTTTCTGCTATGCCTTTTTTTATCGCTGCTTTTAGAACCTCTTTATCGTCTCTAAGGGGAGCATATATTTTGGGAATCCCCCCCGCTTCTAAAATCAACCCCTGAAATACTTTTGAATTAGAATCGATGATTTTGCCATATTTAAGTTCCTTTACATTTTGGACAATCTCTGTTCCGGTAGGAAGTATGCCGACAGATGTTTTTGCAAATACCTGAACCTGTTCCACGCCACCATTTAAAAGCGCACCCATATCCATGGGTCTAATCGTGTGGAATGAAGGAATGATCATTTCTCCTTGAACAATATCTTCTCCTACTGTCCTGATATGCTGCCATGGGTAAGCCGGCGCTATTATTTGTACATGCCCTGGGGACATCTCGGTTAAATCCTCAATCATAATAACTGCATCACGATTTACAGGTATGGGATTACCTGTATTAACATATTCAAAATGTTCTCCCTGAATAAGCACTTTAGGTGCCTTTTCGCATGCACCATAAGTATCTGTAGCTGTAACAGCAATCCCATCCATGGCAGCTCCATGATAATGTGGCGATGAAATATTTGCAAAAACAGCCTCACAGGTTGTTCGAAACAAAGCATCTTCTACTGGAAGTGTTTCAGTTTTTATATGAGATGCTAAAGCATTCTTATAACGTTCAATAGCTTCTTCAACTGGTATATTTGATATGTAAATATTTCTATTGTCTTTATATTTCTCCATCTTACAGTTCCACCTCCTGTAGCAGATACACCTTCACTTTTTCGCCTTTCATGAGCCCTTCTATGCTGCCTGGTATACGCAAATATCCCGAAGCCTTAGCAAGCAGACTCATCATGCCGGACTTTGCATAAAAAGGATGTGCATTCCAGCCTTCATCACTTTGAACAAGCTGAACCATTTGATAGGTTTCCTTTCCTGGTGAAGCATGTACATTGGCTGCTAAAGTTGCCATAATGCCAAAATCAGTCTCTGGCCTTTTTAGCAATTGCTGCATATAAGCTTTTACAAACTGATTAAAAATAATGAGAGCGGAAGCTGGATGTCCCGGAAGTCCAAAAACGACTTTTTTACCAATGTGTCCCAAAATAGTAGGCTTGCCTGGCTTTATAGAGATTCCATGAACCAAAACTTCTCCCTCTGCAAAGGATTCAATGATTGCTTTTGTATAGTCTCTTGTCCCTACAGAACTTCCCCCTGAAAGAAGTACAATGTCTGCCTGATTTAAGACTTCTCCAAGTGTTTCCTTCAATTTTTCAAAGTTATCTCTAACAATTGACTTATTGATCACTTCTCCACCAAGCTGCGTAATAAGACTACTTAAGGCATAGCCATTGATGTCTCTTATTTGTCCAAGCTTTTTGGGCTCCTCTAGATCAATAATTTCATCTCCTGTTGATATAACGGCAAAACGGAGTTTTTGATAAACCTCAATCTTATGAATACCTTGTCCAGCAAGAAGACCAATATCATAAGGGGTTAATTTTTTGCCTTTAGAAATAATTAATTCTCCCGCTTTAAGGTCATCTCCTATCAATGTCATGTTTCCAAGAGGAGCAATAGGCCTATGAATAAGGATAGTTTTTTCATCCAGCTTTTCAACATATTCGATCATAACAACTCCATCTGCCCCCTCCGGAACCATGCCTCCGGTCGGAACATAAACAGCTTGCCCTTTCTGAAGAACAAAATCAGTTGTTTCCCCCATAGCAACTTCACTCACACAGTCTAAAAAGCTTGGCATGGATTCTGATGCTCCCATGACTTCTTGACTGATTACAGCATAACCATCTACTGTTGAACGATTAAATTCCGGCAAATTTACAGGTGCCAAAATTTCTTCGCTTGCTATGCGTCCTGCTGCCGAAATTAAGTCTATCGTTTCAGACTGTATAAAATAGTCTCTTGCCAGTTCTTTAATTATGTCATGAACTTCTTTTGCAGTTAACACATTAAAAAATTCCATCCCCTCACCTCATATTCATCTAATAATTTTTCATAGTCTACTTTCTAGGCAGATCAAGGTGAATACACGCACCGCAAAAACGCTTAGCCTGGGCCTGATTATGGGTAACAAATATAATTGTACAGCCAGTTGATTGATGATAAGCTTTAAGCTCCTTCTCAATAATAAGTACAGCTTCCTCATGAATATTGGAAGTTGTTTCGTCTAGTAAAAGTATTTTAGGCGCTGCTGCAAGTACCCGGGCTAAAGCCACTTTTTGAGCTTCTCCACCTGATAAGGTGTCTGCTCTTTGAGAGCTAATCCCCTCTATATACATATTTTGCAAGAATTGATTAACTATCTCTTTTCTTTTATCTTTTTCAATACCTCTCACTTTAAGAGGATACTCAATATTTTCATAAACACTGCGCTTAAAAAGATAAGGATTTTGGCTTACCATTCCGATTATCTGTCTGTTTTCTTTTTTAAAATGCAAGCTATCATAGAGCACTTCTCCCTCATAATCAAAGTCAAGCCCGCCAATAATCTTGAGAAGTGTGCTTTTACCACAACCATTATCTCCTAAAAGACCTGTAATCTGTCCTTTTCTAACATGTAAATGAGGGATATCCAGTACTGTCTTTTGATTATATTTTTTTAGAAGATGCTTAATCACTATTTCCATGGCTCCGTCTCCTTATAAACAATACTGTTAACAATTAAGGAAATAAGAAGAAGTACAACTCCAAGGGCAATGGCCATATCATATTCTCCCATAGAGTTCATTAGGGCTATTGTCGTTGTCATCACCCTTGTTACACCTCTAATATTCCCCCCTACAATCATCACGGCACCAACTTCTGAAATGGCCCTTGAAAAACCAGCGATTAAATGTACTAAAAAATCCATCTTCAGTTCACGGATAATCAATACTATAATTTGAAATGAATTAGCGCCAAGGAGTAATCCTTCATGTTGTATTTGACGTCCTCTTAACTTAACCGTATGATAGGTAAGTCCCAAAACAAGAGGTGAAACAAGTACCGTCTGAGCAATAATCATGGCCATCGTAGTATATAAAAGCCCCGCAAAGCCTAAAGGCCCCTTGCGAGAAAGGAGTAGTAATATTATAAGACCAATGACCACAGAAGGCGTACTCATCGAGGCATATAACAGCCTTGAAACAATTTGCTTGCCTTTAAACCTTTTTAGTCCCAGCCAAATAGCAAACGGAATACAAAATAAAGCGGAGATAATAACCGCCGATAGCGAAACAAATAGTGATCTTATAATAATTTCATAAAGCTCAGGGTCAAATGAAACAATCAGCTGAAAGGCTCTTATAAAACCATTTTTAATTTCACCCATCAGTAACTTTCATCACAGGGGATAAAAAGGGATCTTCCATAAGTCTCTACCCCATACTCCTCAATTTTTTTCTGAATCTCAGGTGATAAAAGCCATTTAATAAAGCTTTGAGCCCCTTTGCTGTTAATTTTAGTGTTTTTATTAGGATTAATAGCAATTACACCATACATATTCATAAGGTATTCATCATTCTCAACCATAATATCAAGTTCCAAATCTTTAGAAAGCTTTAAATAAGTTGCCATGTCTGATAGCGTATAACCCCTTAGTTCATCCGCCATTTTCAAAACATCTCCCATGCCTTTTCCTGCTGATACATAATTACTGTATGTAGGTTCCATGCCTAGCTCCTTCCAGATGCTAAGCTCCTTTTTATGTGTCCCGGATTGGTCTCCTCTTGAAACAAATAGCGCCTCTTCAGCTGCCATCTGGGTAAATGCTTCTAAAACGCCTTTCTCTTTTAACCCAAGAGGATCTTCGGCGGGCCCTACTAAAATAAATTCATTATACATAACATCCCATCTTTTTGTACCATGACCTTCTTCTACAAAGGTTATTTCTGACAGCTTATCGTGGACTAAGAGTAAATCCACCTCTCCATCTTGTCCAAGCTTTATGGCCTGACCTGTGCCTACTGCAATAACTTTAGCCTCTATCCCTGTCTCTTCATAAAATATAGGTAATAATTCATCTAATAATCCACTATCCTGCAGGCTCGTTGTGGAACCTATTAATATCGAAGACTTTTTCTCTGTACTAAATTGTCTTAACACAATCCCCAAACTCACTGCAAAAATGGTAATAACCCCTATTAAAAATATAAATCTTTTCTTTTTCACTCTGCATCCCTCCTTCCTACTTTTAATTATTATCTTTATTTCAGAACTTATTTTTGACCACACTCAGACGTATCTCCAATCAATATTTGTATACCATGATGCAAAGTATCAACAATAAAACCTAAAGATTCTTTAACCGCTTTAGGACTTCCGGGTAAATTAATAATGAGCGTTTTGCCTCTAATACCTGAAACACCTCTTGATAACATAGCTTTAGGTGTAATTTGGAGACTATTGTATCTTATGGCTTCTGAGATCCCCGGCGCTTGTCTCCTAATAACTTTTAAAGTTGCTTCTGGCGTAACATCTCTTTGACTAAATCCTGTCCCCCCAGTTGTCAAAATTAAATTAAGTTGCAGCTTATCTGCCATATCAATCATTTCCTGCGCTAACAGCTCTTCATCATCTGGCAGTATAACGAGTTTTTCTACCAGGTACCCTTTCTCCTCCATAACCTTCTGTATTAACTTGCCGCTTAAATCTTCTCGCTCTCCTTTTGAACCTTTATCACTGGCTGTAATAATTCCAACTGAATACATATAACGCCTCCATTTTATTTTTAATATAGATTTCACATATTTAAATAATTAAGATTTTAAAAATATTATAATTAAACAAAAAAATCTGCCACAAAGGACAGAACGAATAATGCGTCTTTATCCTTTCCAACAAGGGAGGCTGCGCAGTTTCCCGCGGAACCCTGACTTACCATCATAGACTTTTCCTTAGATAAATAAGTTCGGATAACATTAATTTAATTATACTAAATTCTAAGACTTAAAACTAACTCAAAATTTAAAATAATACGCCTAAATATAATATATTGTTTGTTAAAAACGCTACAACGTTGATATAGTACAAATCCTATGATAGTATATAATTACTATATCACCAAATTAGCCTTTTAAAGAAAGGATGTTTCATTATGATTCAAAACTTCGATCGGCATTTTGAAAAACATCATAACTATGAAACAGAGTATCTCAAGGTACTCTACTATGACCTGTCAAAAGACTATAAGGAAATGTATAGATCTTATCAGTATAATAGATTATGCACTATTGTAAGCGGTACCAAACATGTTAAGATTAATAATGGTGAAGAGTTTGATTATAACCAATCTGAGTTTATTCTTCTGCCGCCGGACTCCAGTGTTGAACTTGAAATTAAAGAAGATACTATCGCGATTGTTTATGAAATGAGTGACAAACTTATTGAAGATACTAAAAGTCGTATTCAGCTTCAATTTCAGGATGATTTTATGATGCCTAAAAATACCATTATTAAAGAATCCTTTAGTGAAAAAATTAAAGCCCCTATTGAAAGAATTAATAACTATTGTATGGGCAACGATCCTAATAAGACGTTTCTTGTAGATCTATGTTCGCAAGAACTGATTTATAATCTTATGAAAGATTATTATATCTCATTAAATCCTTCAAGTAATCATTTAGATCCTGTGAATTATACTATAAAATTTCTCAAAGAAAATATTTATCAAAATATAACGATCAAGGAAATTGCAGAACATCTTAATATGTCTACTTCAAATCTTATAGCTTGCTTTAAAAAAAGAATGAATATGACCCCCAAAGAATATCAAAATCTTCTTAAGTTGAAAACTTCAAAAGAAGCCCTTAAATATAAAAATGTTACCGAAGTCTGCTATGATCTCGGATTTGAAAATGTTTCTTACTTTATAAAACTTTTTAAAAATTACTATGGTGAAACCCCCAAACAGTTTGCTATGCGTATCAATGAATTCTAAGCAAATGAAAAGGAGCTGATTATATGGAACTGTCTTTAACAACCCCTGCATTACTTTTTCCTGCAATATCCCTTTTGATGCTGGCATATACTAATAGATTTATTGTACTAGCGCAGTTAGTACGGGATCTCTATACTAAATATAAACAAGAGCCTGATATCGTTTTAAAAGAACAGATAAGAAATTTAAGAATAAGATTGAAAATTATTAGAAATATGCAGATATTCGGTGCTCTAAGCTTTTTCTTTTGTGTAATGAGTATGTTCCTCATTTATGCTAATTATTTGTTTTTTGCTAATATTGTTTTTGGCCTAAGCCTTTTGTTACTGCTTATCTCATTAGGCTTTTTGGTGATGGAAGTTCAAATATCTATTAATGCATTAAATATACAGCTCGAAGATTTTGAAATGGATATAGATCATGAAAATAAGCAATAAAAAAGTGTAGCTAGGTAATCTAAGCTACGCTTTTTTATTGCTTATTCTTTACCTTCTAAATCTTTTTCTTCTAAAGCAGCCTTACTTGAAATCAGTTTCTTGCACTTATTACAAAAATAGCTGCTTGCACCACATGCTTCTATAACTTCTACTTCTTCTTTACAGGTCGGACAGTAATACTTTTTTTCCATCGTTTACTCCTATATTTCTTTTTCTTTTAATAATCCAAGACGATAGTATTCAACTAGTGTAAGAAGTGCCTGTATCTGGCTCATGATATCTTTTCCGATATCCGTATCTTTTACTCTTTTTCTACTATAAACAACTTCTATAACATTCATTGTAGTAACAATGTCCTTCTCCGAAGTAATAGCTTTTTGTATCCCTTCAAAAGGCTGATGAGAAGCTAACTGCAGCCCATAAGAATTATAAATAAGTGTATAACCAGCTATTCCTGTGACCTTCTGATAAGCTTTTGTAAACCCACCGTCAATAACAATGATTTTACCATTAGCCTTAATAGGCGTCTCTCCGAGTTTAACCTGAACAGGTACATGTCCATTAATAATATGGGACTGTTCATGGGTAATTTCAAATTCTTTAAGAATTTTTTTGGCAAGCTCTACTGTCTCTAGTTGACTATAGTAAGGATTTCTATGTTCTATACTGCAAGCTTTATCTTGAATAAAATATTTTTCAAAGGTAGCCATCTTGCTTTTTCCAAATAAAGGGGAATATCTGCCGCACCATAGATACCACATCATATCTTGACCTTTTTGGCGTGTAACAGGATCATTATGATTAAAATAACCATCTCTTACAATTTCTTCGAGTTTATCAAGATAACTCTTACCATAATAGGCTCTGCCTTCTAGATTAATCGTTTGAAAATTCCCGTCTTCGCTCATTAATAGACAGCCATGATAAAGAAGATTATTATTATACACCTTATACATACTGCCTTTTGAAAACATAAATTTGATATGTTCTTGTAATTTAGCACTATGTATAAATGAGTATACAAGCCTGTCTACTACTTGTTCTTCTTCTTTTGTAAGTTTATACGGATCTTTTGGATCTACTGTTATAAAATCTACATCTTCTAACTCGTATGTTTTTCCTTCTAGTGTAATGCTCTTACTTTGAATATCTATTTGATGAAGCAAATCTCGTTCTTTCATTGTAGGATCAAAACAGCGCTGGTTTAGGGTGTGCTCAAGCTTAAACTGAATAATTGTTATAGCTTTATGCATAAGTGCAATGAGTTCTGTATCATCTTTTTTAATATCTATTTCCTCATCTACTTTAGGAATAAAAAGGCTACAGTCTGTGCTTTTATAACAATTCATAGCAAAAGTCGCCAGTGGCAGTAAGTTAATGCCATATCCCTCTTCTAATGTCTGTAAATTTGAGTAGCTGCAAGCTATTCTTATCACATTGGCAATACATGCTGCACTCCCTGCTGCTGCGCCCATCCATAAAATATCATGATTTCCCCACTGAATATCGATTGAATGATATTTTTGCATAATATCCATAACAATATCGGCTCTTGGTCCCCGATCAAAGATATCACCAAGCACGTGCAGCCTATCTACTGCTAGGCGCTGAATAAGATAACAAAAAGCACACATAAATTCATTCGCTTTATTGAGGCTCACTATTCTTTCTATAATCTCGTTATAGTACTGTTCTTTGTTATGGGCATCAATCTGCTCACTTAGAAGTTCTTCCATGACATAAGCAAACTCTGTAGGAAGTGCCTTTCTTACTTTAGAACGGGTGTATTTAGATGAGATAACTTTACATAGTTTAATAATTCTAAAAAGGTTAATACGATACCAATCATTCATATCTTCTTCTTTTTTGATAACTTGTTCTAACTTCTTCTCCGGATAATAAATGAGCATCGCTAGGCTTCTTCTGTCTCTTTCTGAAAGCTCACTCATAAACAAGGCATCTATTTTAGGTTTTAGTACACCAGAGGCATTTCTTAATACATGAGAAAACGCTTCATATTCCCCATGAATATCCGACACGAAGTGTTCTGTAGCCTTTGGAAGGTTAAGTATGGCCTGCAAGTTAATAATTTCAGTAATTGCTGTGTCTGATGTTGGATATTGTTTAGATAAAAACTTGAGTAATTGTATATTAATGGATTCATGAGCTTTAACCATTTTATACCCCCTTTAGCTATTTCTTATTTTATAAAACTAATCTTCTAATTAGTGTATACTACCATTGTATTAGAGTAATGGCTTGACTAGAAATCCCAAGTTTTTCCCCGGTAAAACCTAAACCTTCCTCTGTAGTTGCTTTAATATTAATCTGATTAAGCTGTAACTGTAGCGCATTTGCTATATTTTCGCGCATCTTCTCAATATGAGGGGCCATTTTAGGCTGCTGTGCAATAATAGTAGCATCAATATTATGAATAACACCCTGTTTCTCTTTTAGAAGACCTCCTACGTATTTAAGTAGTTTAATACTTGATATGTTTTTATATTTAGAATCCGTATCTGGAAAATGTTTGCCTATATCGCCTTCTGCTATAGCACCAAGCAGCGCGTCCATAATGGCATGGACAACTACATCTGCATCTGAATGTCCTAAAAGTCCTTTTTCATAGGGAATCTCTACCCCACCTAAAATAAGTTTTCTACCTTCTACCAGTTTATGAACATCATATCCCATACCTATTCTTAACATCTATTTATCTGCTCCTTTAATGACACTTTATCTACTAGTGCTTAGCTTAGATACTTGTCCACTCATTAGCTGTATCTATAACCTCTGCTTTTTCTTAATATTATCATACTTTTTTCCTAAAATCTATTCCCCGCATCTTAAAGAACTTTGTATGTAAGCTTAGTATCTTATTATATAGATTGCACATTTTAAAGTTTAGCTTATTCACAATGTTATTTAATGTGAAATCACTCTGAGAAACACTATTAAAAATAAAAAAAACAGATTATATATTATAGCAAGCTTGCTTGCAAAATATAACCTGTTTTTTATTTTTAATAGTGGGAGTAAGTAAATAGGTGTTATTGTTCAAAAAGCTCAAAACTATCCTTTAAATCAATATATAACTTTTGATATAGTTTATGGTACTTACTATATGTTTGTACATTCATTTCAATAGGATTTTGCTCCGCTTCTACATTTATAGCTATTTCACATGCCTCATTAATATTTTTATAAATTCCGGCCCCTACACCAGCCAGCAGTGCTACACCCAGTGCTCCGCCTTCTGATGATTTGTTTGTACAAATAGTACTATTAAACATATCTGCTTGAATTTGTCTCCAGAGCTTACTTTTTCCGCCTCCGCCAGAAGCCATAACTTGATTT
The DNA here is from genome assembly GCF_900095725.1 of Cellulosilyticum sp. I15G10I2. Taxonomy (NCBI): domain Bacteria; kingdom Bacillati; phylum Bacillota; class Clostridia; order Lachnospirales; family Cellulosilyticaceae; genus Cellulosilyticum; species Cellulosilyticum sp. I15G10I2. The sequence goes on along the minus strand of NZ_FMMP01000020.1, from coordinate 13,622 downwards.
GGAGTAATGCCCATCCCTTTAATAATGTCCATACAGTCAGCAAGTGAATATGACACACCTTCAAGTACAGCTCTTAACATATCATTTTTTGTATGTGATGCAGTGATGCCAAAGAATACCCCTTTAGCTTTAGGATTTAAATGGGGTGATCGTTCTCCCATTAAATAAGGTAAGTAGATAATTCCCCTTGATCCAGCTGGCGAACACTCTGCTTGTTTAGTCATCAGTACATAAGGGTCAATATTCATAAACTTTGCTACACCCATTTCGCCTATGCAGAAGTTGTCTCTAAACCACTTTAAAGACAACCCAGCCCCTTGTGTAACACCCATAACATGCCAAGCGCCTGGCACAGCGTGGCAAAAAGTATGTACTCTTCCAGCACTATCTATCATTGGTCTGTCTAGATGTGCAAATACTACGCCTGATGTCCCTATCATTGTAGATACAAGTCCTTCTTTTATTATACCGTTTCCGATGCCGCCTGCAGCCTGATCTCCTGCTCCGCCTACTACAGGGGTATCAATCATCAACCCTGTTGCTTGGGCAGCTTTTTTATTTACTTTACCAGTTACCACTACAGACTCATAGACATCTGCTAAATATTCTCTTGGAATTTCAAGCTTCTCTAAAACCTCTGATGACCATTTTCTCTCGCTGATATCTAACAGCTGCATCCCCGATGCATCAGATACTTCTGTTGCAAATTCTCCCGTTAACATATATCTGATGTAATCTTTTGGCAGTAAAATCTTTCTGCACTTTTCGTAGTTGTCTGGCTCATTATTTCTTACCCATAATATTTTTGAAGCTGTAAAACCTGTCAGTGCTGGATTCGCAGTAATCTGCATTAATCTCTCAGCTCCGACTCTCTGTGTAATCTCAGTACATTCTTTTTCCGTACGCTGATCACACCAAATAATAGATTTTCGAATGACATTCCCTTCTTTATCTAGCATAACAAGCCCATGCATTTGTCCTGAGAGCCCTATACCTTTAATATCCTGCGGCATAATGTTTTTTTTATAAATAACTTCCTTAATCGTCTCACATACAGCGTGCCACCAGTCTAAAGGATCTTGTTCTGCCCATCCTATTTGTGGTTGATACAAGGGGTACTCTTTAGTTGAAGAAGCAACTGCATTTCCCGCATTGTCAAATAAAACTGTTTTTGTACCGGATGTGCCTATGTCAATTCCAAGTAAATATGCCATGCTTTAGACCTCCTGTATTTATAACTTGATAACAGCTTTAACCACATCATTTTTATTTTGAATCACATCATCAAAAGCTTTTTTAGCATCTGAAAAATCAAATTCATGAGTGACTATACCTTTTACATCAATCTTACCATCTGCAATGGCACCAATCGCTGCGGGATAAATATTACGGTAACGGAACACCGATTTAATTTCTGCTTCTTTTGCCATAATCTGCATGAAGTCAAACTCAATAATATCTTTAGGTGCTAAACCAACAAGAACGATGGCACCTCCTCTTTTTACTAAATAAGCACTTTCTTTAATGGTGACTTCGGCACCAGCTGTTTCAATAACAACATCAGCACCTTGCCCATTTGTGAGCTCCGCCAGTTTTTCTCTTAAATTTTCATTTTTAGGATTAATTACAGCTGTTGCACCTAGCTTTTTAGCAACTTCAAGTCTTTTATCGATAATATCAGTTACGATAATATTTGTAGCCCCATAGGCTTTGCATGCAAGCAGGGTCACTATACCTATGCACCCAGCCCCTAATACAACCACTGTGTCTCCTACTTTAACATTTCCCTGAGCTGCAGCGTGCATACCCACTGCCAATGGTTCTACAAGTGCCCCTTCTAATGTACTTACATTCTCAGGCAATTTGAAAGCCATATTTTCTGGATAGGCAATATAGTTCATAAGTGATCCATGATAAGGTGGTGTTGCTAAAAACTCTACATCTGGACACAAATTATATTTACCACTTTTGCAAAATTCACATTGTCCGCAAGTAATACCTGGTTCAAGAGCGACTCTATCCCCTACTTTTAATGTGGTGACTTCTTCTCCTATTTGCACAACTTCTCCAGCACATTCGTGTCCTAGTATAAAATCACCATTAACTACGAAGTCGCCAATTCTGCCATGCTCATAATAATGAACATCTGAACCACATATCCCAACATACTCGAGTTTAATTAAAACTTCTTTTGCTTTTGGAACAGGGATATTAATATCCCTGGTTTCCATATTATAAGTACCTGTCATATATACAGCTTGATTACGCATTATTTAGGTCTCCTTTGCTTTTAGTAAACTATGTTTTTTATTACTTATAATTATCTTATTAATTAAGGTTACCTGCTTTTTTGTGAAGCTCGATATATTCTTGTGCATTTTCTTTTGTAATAAGCGGACAATCTACAAGAATTGTTTCACGATCTCCTGTTCCTGTCATAAGTTTATAAGTTAATTTTACCGCTTCTTCTGCAAGCGTATAGGCACTTTGAAGTGTAGTAGATGTCATTTCGCCAGCTGCAATCGCAAGACAAGCTTCTGCAGTACCATCAACACCATAAGATAAAATATCATTCATACCAGCGGCTTTTGCTGCCTCAAGCGCACCTACTGCCATATTATCATTCATAGAAACAATCGCATCTATTTCTCCATAAGTTTGAATCCAGTCTTCCATAAAACGCATTGCTTCATCTTTATTCCAGTTTGCAATTTGTTCGTCTAAAATTTTAACATCTGGGCGTTTGTCAAAAAATGCTTTCTGCCAGCCTATTCTTCTCATATCCGAATGCATGTTTCCCGCTGGTCCCATAAGTACAACAACTTTACCATTTTGTGGGATCTGAGCTAATGCCAGTTCTGCATTTTTTGCCGCTTGTTCAACTGGATCAGCATCTATTGCGCCTGCTCTGTCATTATCATTAATACGATTATTAACAGTTACAAGCTGAACACCTGCATTCATAGCTTCCATAGCAGGAGCTACTTGTGCTTCTGAATCATATGGTTGTAAGAGAATAGCATCATATTGGTTAGTTACTGCATTTTCTATATGACTTGCAATAACTTCATTCTTACTTTCTCCATCAAATATATCTACAGTAACATCTTTATAATTTGCTGCAACTTCGTCTTTTACAGCATTCGCTAGCCACGCTGCAAAAGAGTCACTTTGTGCTCTTGCAATATAAGCAATTCTGTATGTTTTTTGAGCTTCTTCTGCTGGTTTTGCATCATTTGACGCAGCTGCCTTTGGTGCTTCAGTTGTACCGCTAGTTTCAGATGTAGCAGCACATCCTACAGAAAGTGATAACGCAAGCATTGAACTCATCATAACAGCCATTAATTTTTTCATACTCTTCATAAAAAATTCCCCCTTAGTTTTGTTTTAAAATTTATATAGAATTTATATAAATTCGCATTATAAAGTACCTCACGTCTTACGCTTACCATCCTTATCCATTACTTTTTCATTGATATTGCCTTGTTTTTTCTTGTCTCTTTTGGTTTTAGAACGAATATCATAAACTACTGCCAGTGCAATGATAATCCCTTTTACAATCTGCTGCATATAAGATTGAACGCCTAGAAGGTTCATAATATTATTTACAAATCCCATAATAAATGCCCCCGCTAAAGTTCCCATGGCTGTACCAATACCACCTGAAAAACTAGTACCTCCTATGATCGCTGAAGTCATCGCTTCAAACTCAGCACCAATACCTCCATTAGGCAGTCCGGCGTTAACCCTTGACATAAAGAGTACCCCAGCAATACCTACAAATAAACCATTGATAAGATAAGCTATCATTTTTGTTCTATTATTATTAACCCCGGAAGCACGCGCTGCTTCTTCACTGCCTCCTACTGCATATAAATGTCTTCCAAATCTTGTGTGATTTAATATGTACCACGTCATAGCTGTCGTTCCAATCATAAAAATAACCGGTATTGGAATAATTCCTATTGAATTCTGACCAAGTGCCTTATACTCACCTATTTGGTAAATGTTTTGACCATTGGTATATAGAAGTGCTGCTCCTCTTGCTGCTGTCTGCATAGCGAGTGTCGCAATAAACGGCGGTGTCTTAAATTTTGTAACCAGCATCCCATTAATGGCATTACAGAATATCCCGACACTGATCCCCACTAACATAGCAATTTGCATTGATCCTGTAAGTTTGTATGCTGCAACTGACAGCACCCCCGATAGTGCAAGTACTGATCCTGCTGATAAATCAATAAGTCCACATATAATAAGCAGTGTTTCTCCAAATGCTATGATCGTTGTAATAGAAATCTGCCTGGAGATATTCGTAATGTTTTTTGTGGATAAAAATACCGGGCTTATTACTGAACATACTATAAACATGGCAACTAAAATAATATAAATGCTGTACTTACTCGTTGCTTTAGACCACCACTTATTTAATTCTTTACTATTCATCCTCTCATCACCCCTTTGTAGCTAACTTCATAATGTTTTCTTGAGTAAACTCTCTCATTTCAAGTTCACCCGTTATCTTCCCGCCTGCCATCACATAAATACGATCACACATACCTATAAGCTCAGGCAGTTCTGATGAAATCATAATAATGCTTCTTTCTTCTTTTACAAGTTCGCTCATCAGTTTATATATTTCATATTTCGCCCCTACGTCTATACCTCTTGTAGGTTCATCCAGTATAAGAATTTCCGGATCACAAAGCATCCATCTGGCTAACATTACTTTTTGCTGATTACCGCCGCTTAATGAATCAATAGATGTTTCTAGCGATGGCGTCTTAACATTCATGCGTTTACAGATCTCGGAAACTGTGGTGTTCTCATCCTTAGTATGTAATCTTCCCTTATAAATAAATTTCTCAAGTTTTGATAAGGCAACATTTTCTCTGACTCCCCGAACGCCGATAATACCATAACGTTTTCTATCTTCTGATAACATAACCATACCGTGATTAATACTGTCTATTACTTTGTTAATTTTTACTTCTTTCCCTTTAATAATGACCTGTCCGCTTTCAAAATAATCAAGTCCAAAAATTGCTCTTGCAACCTCACTTCTTCCAGCTCCCATCAGTCCTGCAAATCCAACTATTTCGCCTTTTTTAATATTAAAGCTTACATCACTGAATATCGGGCTATTTGTTAGATGCTTAACTTCTAATATTGTCTCACCAATAGGTATGGCTTCTTTGGGATAGATATTACTCATTTCTCGGCCTACCATAAGCGCAATAACTTTATCAATGGTAAGCTCATGCGTTGGCTTTGTATCTATCATAATCCCATCTCTTAAAACTGTTATTTCATCTGCTATTCTAAATATCTCTTCCATCTTATGAGAAATATAAATAATACTTACACCCTTTGCTTTTAGTTCAGCAATTTTGCCAAATAATATTTCAACCTCATTACGTGTAATGGCAGATGTCGGCTCATCCATAATAATAATGTCTGATCCATAAGAGACTGCTTTAAGTATTTCTAACATTTGAATATCTGAAATAGTTAAATCTTTTAACTGAGTCGTAGGTTTATAATTAAGTTTTTCTTGCTGCAGCAGTCTAAGTGTTTCGTTTCTTATTTTTTTCCAATCTATCTTGCCAAACTTATTAGTTGGTTCATTTCCTAAGAACATACTTTGTTCTATGGTAATCTCTGGTATGTAATTAAGCTCTTGGAAAATCATAGAGATACCATTTTTCCTTGCTTCTATAGGGTTATTTACCTTTACCTCCTTACCGTCTATGAGCATTTGTCCTTGATCAGGCTGATAAATACCGTTAATAATTTTCATTAAAGTAGACTTGCCTGCACCATTTTCACCACAAAGCACATGAACTGTACCTTTCTTGACCGAAAAGTTAACATTACCAAGCGCTTTTACCCCTGGAAATGATTTTTCTATATTCTTAAGTTCAAGTTTGGGTATTGCCAAATCCATACGCTCCCTCCCTTCTATGTAATAAAGCTATTAGACTTACAACTTCTGAATTCATTCTATCTTTTTATATAAAATTAAGTAATGTATTTTGTTTCTATTGTTTTGTACTTTATTTCTCTCTTAGTACGCCTTAATAATTATTTGTAATATGTTACAATTTATTTTAAAAATATTACTATATCTAAGCATTTTTCTCACCAGAATGCCTTTTCAATAAATTCTAATATACAAAAAGCACTAACGCTTCTTTCGCATTAGTGCTTTTTGTAGTGTATTTTTCTATTTTTGATGTTCTATTGATTCTTTATACTGAGTAACAGTCATTCCCGTAGCCTTTTTGAAAGCCTTTGAAAAATATTGTTGATCTGAAAATCCAACTTTTTCGAAGATCTCTTTTATCTTATACTCTCTTTGCACAATCATTTGTTTGGCTTTTTCAATCCTAATATCATTAATATAGGCTGAAATATTAATGCCTGTTTCTTTTTTAAATAAATATGAAACATAGTGTTTAGACAAATTAATATAGTTTGCTATATCTTCTAAGGATATCTTATTATAATAATGCGCATCTATATATTCCATAGCCCTTTTCATAACATATTTAGAATTACTTACACGGTATTCTTTTATACTTCTTACCGCATCAGTAATAAATAAGTCCAGCAATGACGCAAGTTCCTTCATTTTATTTAAGTTAATAATAAGATTATAGTAGTAATGATAGTCTTTAATATAGTTTGTCTCTCTAAAACACTGACCATACTTTTCAAATAAAGTATTTACAAGATTAGAATAAAATAGTTTAACCTCCAATGAATTTAAATGATATTTTCCAAATAACTGTGCCAACTCTTCTAAGTGCTCTTTACACTTTTCAATGTTTTCTTCATCAATGTATTTAATAATAAGTTTTTTAAAATCTGTATCTAAATTAAATATGCTGCTATTTGGCATATTTCTTTTATTATCCTCTATCTGAGCTTCTTGCACCTTAGTAAAAAGCAGTTTCGGCCCACTTGTATAAAAAAATTCCTCTTCTTTTATTTTACAAGCTACCACCACTTCCCCTAAATATGTGAGATTATTAAATATGGCACTGTATACACCGCTTAAAGTTATATTAAAATACTGCATAACTTTTTCTTGAACATAAATAATAGTCTGCTCTACATTGTTTTGATGCAAATTCTCTCTTGCTAAAAGAAATTGAAATCTTTCGCCCTCTCTATTGGCCAGTATATTCATTTTTTCATTTTGACATATATCATAGATTAGATTAATAATAGCATCATTCATGCTGTCATTATTTTGCTGCAATGCTTCATTTTTCTTCTTTTCATCTTCTCTTATAAGTGTTACAAAAGAAAAGTGGCAGCTATGGGTAGGAAACTGGATTTTTAAATATTCATTTTGCAGTGCTATTTCATTAAGTTTGTTTTTATTTACCAAATCTTCCAAAAGCTTCGCTTTTAATACAACAGCATTACTTTCAAACTGCTCTTTTAAGACTCTAAGCTCCTTATCTTTATCCGGGATTAACTTTAGCTGTGCTTTAAACTTACTCATAGAATCAATCAGCTCTTCATCTTCAATTTCTGATTTAAGAATATAGTCATCTGCTCCTAATTTCAGTGCTTCTCTTACATATTCAAATTCATCATAACAGGTTAAGATGAGGATCTTTACCTGTTTATTGGTTTCACGTATTTTTTTAATAAGCCACATACCGTCTTTATGAGGCATTTTTATATCTGTAATAATCACATCTGGTTTATGAAGCTTATACTGCTCATATCCCTTCTCGCCATTTGAGGCTTCTCCCACTATTGAAAAACCTATGGATTCCCAATTAATGGTTGATTTTAAGCCTACTCTCACTAATACTTCATCATCTATAATTAATACTTTATACACTGACCTTCCCCCTATTCGATTGACGCCTGTAAGTTATTCCTTATGAATCGGCAGTCTGATTAATACCCGTGTCCCTTCATCAACTTTCGATTGAATCTCTATGCCATATTCATCGCCATAGTGCAGTTTGATACGTTGATTAATATTATTAAGGCCCACTGTACTAAACTTATCTATGCCTTGCCTATGGGTAAGTATATTATCTAAAACATCTTTGCAGATACCTGGTCCATTATCCTCTACACTGATATGAAGCACATTTTCTTCTTCGTAGGCCCTTATAATAATGCTCAGTGTCTCTAAGCTATCTTCATCTGTACCATAAATGAGTGAGTTTTCCACAATAGGCTGTAAAATCAACTTCGGAACAAGACACTTAAAGCACGATTCTTCTATCATATATTCGATATTAAACTTTTCACTAAATCTTAGACGCTGAATCACTAAGTAATTTTGTACATAGCTAATCTCATCATTTAGCAATATCTTCTCTTTACCTATACTGATACTTACCCGAAGCAGTTTAGTTAAAGCATTGACAGCATTACTGATACTGGTGCTGCCTTGTATTTTAGCCATCCACTTAATAGTATTAAGCGTATTGTATAAGAAGTGAGGATTAATTTGTGCTCTTAACACTTCAATCTCCATTTCTTTCTTCTGACGTTCTTCTTCTATGTTTTTATTCATCATCAGATTCATATTATCAATCATATTGTTAAAACTCTTACTCAGCTGTCCTATTTCATCCTTACTCGTTATTTCTGCATGGATGTCAAGATTCCCCTTCTCTACCTTTTTCATAAGTTTCATAAGTCTCTCTATGGGGCTTGTGATCATAGCAGCTAAAAAAAGGCCTAGAGTTATTGTTGTTATAAAGTACAGGATCCCTAATATAATAATATAGCCTTGAATTTGCATAATCTCTTTATACAAGTACGCTGTAGGTATAGCCTTAACAAGTTTCCAGTCAGATACATCACAAGTAGAATAGATAGCTACTTTCTCCACGCCATCTTCCTGATAAGAGATATAGCCTTGTTTCTCATTGGAAGTTAAAATACTTTGCATATATAATTTATGCTTAATATTAAGACCTATCATTTCCTTGTTTGGATGACTTATTACATCTCCTAAGTTAGAGCAAATAAATACTTCACTGCCTTCCTCTGCCATTAAACTTTTATAGGATTTTTCTAATATTGATTCATTGATGTCTATTTTAAGGACACCTAATGACTCTAGTGTATTAAGATCAACAATTGTTCTTCCTAAAGAAAAGAAGTACTTTGTAAATTGACTGGATAAGATTTGAGTTCTTTCTATGCTTGTATTAACCCACACACATTCTCCCTTTGTCGTCTCAAGCATATCAAATACTTCTGGATCTTTATCCAACTTAATAGCGCCTACAGAATAGAGCTTATCATCCACTAATAAAGATATCGCTTCTATATCCTGTCTCGACGTAAATAATCCTCTGATAATATTTAAAAATTCTACTTGACTTACATTGCTTGAGTTGTTAAGTGCCTCATTTATTTCATTATTAATAAATACTATATTAGAAAATTCTCTAAGATCTTTTAAAATAAAATCTATATTTTCTGCACCTTCATAAACAGACTGTACCGCTGAATCACTATATTTTTTAGTGATGATTTCTTTAACTTTATAATAATAACTTGTATAAAGAAAGGTAATAGGAATAAGAATACATACTAATATAATAATAACTATTTTAAAACGAAAACTATTAACTAATTTTACTTTGTCCATGATATCTACTCTGTCTTTCATGTTAAATTATTGATTCTAGTATAAATTTTTTGAGCTGTAAGCTCCGGTTCTAAATCATACCGCATCATATTATAGACCTCATCTATTATTATTCTTTCTATATGATAGAAATTTTCTACCTTAGGCCTATAGTATACATTTTCTTTTTTCCACGCTTCTAATACAACGTGAGATTGTTTGATTGCAGTTTTACTTATTCCTTTGCTACTAGTATAGACATTGGGTATCCCTATATTTTCTTCGCTGGAAATTGATTTTCTAGGCGGTAGGCTGCCACCGCCAGATTCTTCCAGAATAAGGGATTGAACTTGGGGCGATGTCGCCCATACAATAAATAGCCATGCCGCTTCTTTTTCTACATCAGTCGCATAGTTATTAATGCCAATACCTGAACCTCCATAAATATTTGCACTTCTAGCGCTGCCATAGGGCAGGATACTATAACCTACATTACCCGCAACTTTAGAAATTGCTGCATTCTCTATAGCAGAAATATTTTCATCCCAATTAAGCATCATAGCTACCTCTCCATTTTTAAAAGCCTCTGCCGTATCATACCAATTCCAATCTCGACTTTCAGGAGATGATACACTGTTAATCTTTTTATAGGTCTTTAATGCTTCTATAAATGCTTTGCTGTTAATGACTATATTATTAGGCTTGTGGGTACCAATTGTACTAATATTTTCATCTTCAAAATAATCTCCCCCGTAAGATGCGAGGATAGTGGAAAAGAGACAATAAAGTGAATTATGTTTTTGTCCCATATACCCGCTTCCATATTTCACTTCACTTTTAGGCACATTATTAGAAATCCATTCTGAGACCTGTACAAAGCGTTCCCAAGTAAATTCAGGCGTTCCTGGTGTCCAATCAAACCCATTCTCTTTCATAAATTGATCTCTATATTTATTAAAGATATCTTTTCTATAGAAAAAAATCATTGTTGTTGTATCAAAGGGTATACTGCAAAGTCTATTTTGATTGATAAAGTATGATTCTATCATAACTTGCTCTTCAAAAAAGTCATCTAATCCACCTTGAATATTTGGTAATAGAGAACTATTATTGTATTTATTAAGATTACATAGGTCGTTACTAAATCTATTTAATGTTTGATAAGGATCTACATAAATGAGTGTAAATTTTCCAGTCTTAGATATAAAGTCAAGATTAATTTTTTGTATCATGCTGTCAAAATCAAGTGCAACAATATTAATATTAATGCCGGTTAAATCAGTAAAGCTTGCTGCATGCTTCGTGAGTATATCAGCATTGATATTGTTTTCTACAATAAAATTTAAAGTTGTCCCGCTATATTTTTTCCAATCAAAACTCTCCGGAACCTCTATATTATAAAAGTTATCTGTTTTAGAGCTTGTCTTAGTTTTATTCACCACTTTTTCATGAGCAATTGTATCTTTCCATAAATCAAATAATATATTATAAACAAATAGACTTATTACTCCTAATACAGCTACTATCGCTAAAAATTTTATGTACTTTTTAACCATAATCGTCTTCCTCCTCGGACTAAATGTATGTACTTATTTACATTTTAGCACTTAATACTTTCTATTATACTCACATATGTTTTATATTTTCAATTGCTAATTATAATATTTTAGTTAATTAATACTAATTTATAAAATATTCTTCTGTTTTAATTAACTCATATACATAGTTTTTGCGTAAGCAAAAGTATCGTACAAAAAAAAACAGATGCATAGCGCATCTGCTTTTTTGTAATAGCGGAAAAGGGATTTGAACCCCCGACACCACGGGTATGAACCGTGTGCTCTAGCCAACTGAGCTATTCCGCCATATTAAATGGTCGCTATAGGGCTCGAACCTATGACCCTCTGCTTGTAAGGCAGATGCTCTCCCAGCTGAGCTAAGCGACCATGCATTAAAATTATTACAGCTAACCGCTTGGCCTATTATACCATAAACCAAACAGTCAAGCTAAACGACCCAGAAGGGACTCGAACCCTCGACCTCCGCCGTGACAGGGCGGCGTGCTAACCAACTGTACCACTGGGCCTTGTAAAAAACTTAAAACAGGGGCAGTAGGACTTGAACCCACGACATCCGGTTTTGGAGACCGACGTTCTACCAACTGAACTATACCCCTATAGTTATTACCTAATGATCCTTCTAAGTATATAGAATATGTCATTGTTTACTTTTCAGGAAACTCCCCGAGTAGGGTTCGAACCTACGACCCTTCGGTTAACAGCCGAATGCTCTGCCGCTGAGCTATCGAGGAATGCATGAGTAGTATATCAAATGTAATGACTCATGTCAAGATATTTTTTATTATTATTGTTACCTTTTAGACTCTTGTCCATTTTTTTAGTCTATAAATTATTTTAAGTAATATATATAGATATATACATTACTTAAGGAGGTCGTTAAATATGTCTTATCAAGTAATCATGCTAAGATCCGATGCCACAGGCAATTTAGTGATTGAAAAAGAATATAGAACTCAAATACCTATGAAAGTTATCGCCTACTTAGCGCTTATCGAAAAGCGAGACTGGATACTTTTTAGAGACTCACCTCATAATATGTTTGGTGAATTTATTTATCACAATCTTTCTTACTATAGTGAACTAGCACCGTATATTTCTAGAAATAATTGTCAGTTCGAATTTGTTTATGAATATATTACTGACTCATCTGAACTCCTACATACAATCTACTATCATAATGATATAGAAATCAGCAGAGAGGAATATTTGCTCTATACTTACCGCAAATATTATGTTGAACGCTGGATTATGGTAGACTTAGCATCAAATAAGGCGCTTGTATTTTTTGAATGTGAATACATTCCCTCTTAAAAGCTATTTTTCTCATTTACCCCTAGTCTATCTGCCTATTAGCTTTAACATAAAGAACCAGATGCATTTTGCATCTGGTTCTTTATGTTAAAGTAGCGGAAAAGGGATTTGAACCCCCGACACCACGGGTATGAACCGTGTGCTCTAGCCAACTGAGCTATTCCGCCATATTAAATGGTCGCTATAGGGCTCGAACCTATGACCCTCTGCTTGTAAGGCAGATGCTCTCCCAGCTGAGCTAAGCGACCATGCATTAAAATTATTACAGCTAACCGCTTGGCCTATTATACCATAAACCAAACAGTCAAGCTAAACGACCCAGAAGGGACTCGAACCCTCGACCTCCGCCGTGACAGGGCGGCGTGCTAACCAACTGTACCACTGGGCCTTGTAAAAAACTTAAAACAGGGGCAGTAGGACTTGAACCCACGACATCCGGTTTTGGAGACCGACGTTCTACCAACTGAACTATACCCCTATATTAAAACTGAAAACACAGATTCACTTATTATGTAGTCTATATTAAACTTATATATTAAGGTTTCTATGTGCAATTCCTTTTCAGGAAACTCCCCGAGTAGGGTTCGAACCTACGACCCTTCGGTTAACAGCCGAATGCTCTGCCGCTGAGCTATCGAGGAATGTATATGATTTGTATAAATTACTTCCTTTTAGGGAAACTCCCCGAGTAGGGTTCGAACCTACGACCCTTCGGTTAACAGCCGAATGCTCTGCCGCTGAGCTATCAAGGAATATGAATACTCTATAAATAGCGTTTTTTGCTATTAAACAACGTTTTGTGTTGTTTGTACTCACAAAACTAAACATAATCAAACTATTTTTACTATTTAACCGTTATCACTTAATAATACATTAATAATCAAGTATCAAACATAATAATAAGCTAACAGTAATCAACTGATTACTTTTTAGTACCTCATTTATTATATCCTCTTTACTTTTTATTATTCATTATTTTTTATTTTTAGGTCAAACCCTCGAACCGTTAGTATTGGTCACCTACATGTATTACTACACTTACAGCTCCAACCTATCAACCTCATAGTCTCTAAGGGGTCTTACTCCATTTCTGGATGGGAAGTCTTATC